>JAKAJX010000239.1 GCA_021824855.1 Bacteroidota bacterium
ATTAAAACAGAAGGAGAAGTTATTCAATCTTCCTTGTTAAAAAAAGCCAATGCTTCAGCAGCACAATTAAAAGGATTAATAGAAAAGCAAATTTTAATAGTTGAAAAAAAATCGGTTAATCGTATTAAATCTCTCTCCAAAGAGGTGAATAGTGCTTTTGATTTATCGCCCGCTCAGAATAATGCTTTAGAACAAATTCAGCAAAACTTCCGGCAAAAAAATGTTTGCTTGCTACACGGAATTACTTCAAGTGGTAAAACAGAAATTTATATTAAACTAATTGAAAGCTATATCAATACTGGAAAACAAGTATTATACATGCTGCCCGAAATAGCACTAACTGCACAAATTATTAGAAGATTACAAAAACATTTTGGAGAATATATTGGAATTTATCATTCTAAATTTAATGCTAATGAGCGAGTAGAAATTTGGAATAAAATAAAAAGTGGAAAATTGAAAGCAGTACTTGGAGCAAGATCATCTTTATTCCTGCCATTTAGCAATTTAGGATTAATTATAGTTGATGAAGAGCATGATGCTTCGTATAAACAACAAGATCCTGCACCACGCTATCATGCAAGAGATGCAGCTATTTATTATGCTTCTTTATTTGATGCAAAAGTTTTGTTAGGTAGTGCAACACCTTCTGTTGAAAGTTATTTTAATGCCGTACAACATAAATACAGCTTAGTTACTTTAAGCGAGCGTTATGGAAATGTTGCACTTCCGGATATTGAAATTATTGATGTAAAAAAAATAGTTGCTGAGCAGAAAGGAAAAGTTGCTTTAACGCCTCAACTAATTAACGCAATACGCCAAACGTTAGAAGAAAAAAAACAGGTAATCATTTTTCAAAATAGAAGAGGATACTCTCCGTATATGCTTTGTACAGTTTGTGGCTGGATTCCTCATTGTAATAATTGCGATGTTACACTTACCTATCACAAAGCTAAGCACCTGCTAACTTGCCATTATTGTGGAACGAGTTATCCTGTTATTCAAACTTGTGCGGCTTGTGGTAGTCATCATTTTATACAAAAAAATTTTGGTACAGAAAAAATAGAAGAGCTATTGTATGAAAATTTTCCGGATGCAAAAATTGCCAGAATGGATTATGATACTATTAAAGGAAAAAATGATCACGATAATTTGATAAAGCAATTTGAACAGCAACGTATAGCCATATTGGTAGGTACGCAAATGGTAGTAAAAGGATTGGATTTTGAACACGTAAACTTGGTAGGAATTGTTGATGCAGATGCTATTTTAAATTTTACCGATTTTAGAGTGAATGAAAGAGCCTATCAGTTAATGGAACAAGTGAGTGGAAGAGCCGGCAGAAAATATGGACAGGGAAAAGTGCTTATTCAGGTTAGTAATATTCATCATCCTGTTTTAGAATTTGTAAAAACACATAATTACAATGATTTATTTGAGTTTGAACTGCAAAGCAGAAATCTATACCAGTATCCACCTTTTTATCGCTTAATTGTTATTACTTTTAAACATAAAGATAGCAGCATTGCAGAGCAGGCAGCCACAATTATGTTGCAAGGATTGCAGCCAAACTTTGGTAAATATGTAAGTGGTCCTGCACAACCGGTAGTGGATAGAGTGCGGAATCAATATTTGTGGGAACTTATGATTAAGTTACCAAAGGATACTGCCTTAATTAATTTGTGTAAAAATGAAATTGAACAACAGGTGGTTATTATTCATAACAATAAAAACTACCGAAGTGTAACTATATTACCTGATGTAGACCCAATTTAATATGAATATTCAACAAAACATATCGCTTAAACCATTTAATACTTTTAATATTGATGTTGTTGCAAAAAAATTTACAACTTTCTCATCTGTTAATGAATTGGAAGAAGTTGTACATTCTAACGATCCCGGCATTGGGAAAAAATTAATTCTTGGTGGTGGCAGCAATGTTTTATTTACTAAAAATTTTGAAGGTTTTGTATTAAAGAATAATTTGAAAGGAATTGAATTGGTAAAAGAAGATGAAACATTTTATTATGTAAAAGCAGCGGCCGGTGAAATATGGCATAATTTTGTACTGCATTGCATTAACAATAATTATGCAGGTGTTGAAAATTTAAGTTTAATACCGGGCACGGTGGGAGCTTCGCCTATACAAAATATTGGAGCTTACGGTGTAGAAATTAAAGATGTTTTTTATGAATTAGAAGCCTACAATATTTCGGATAAATGCATGCAAACTTTTTCTTTAAACGATTGTGAGTTTGGGTATCGAGAAAGTATTTTTAAGAAAAAATATAAAGATCAATTTGTAATTACTTCTGTAACGTATAAGTTACTTAAAAAGCCTCAATATGCTATTGCGTATGGTGCCATAGAAAAAGAGTTAAACAAAATGCAGGTAACCGAATTATCTATTCAAGCAATTTCAGAAGCTATTTGTACTATTCGTGCATCAAAATTACCCGATACAAAACTGATTGGTAATGCCGGAAGTTTTTTTAAAAATCCTGTTGTTTCAAAATTTAGGTGGCATGTAATATGGGAGCAATACAGAGATATTGCTGCTTATCCGGTATCGGATATGTTGTATAAAATTGCAGCCGGATGGCTTATAGAACAATGTGGATGGAAAGGATATAGAAAAGGCGATGCAGGTTGTAACCCTTTGCAAGCTTTGGTTTTAGTGAATTATGGCAATGCTACCGGAAAAGAAATTTTCGATTTAAGCGAAGAAATAATTCAATCCGTTAAAAGCAAGTTTGGTATTGAGTTAGAAAGAGAAGTTAATATTATTTAATGAAGCAAATAAAAATTTAGACATATAGAAATATTTTGTATATTGGTGTATGAAAAATCTGCTATTCTTGGTGCTTCTAATAATTACTTCTACAATAGCAAGTAAAGCACAAGATAAAATTTACCGAAACAATGGAAATATTATAAAAGCAAGAGTAATTGAAGTAGGTGCTGCCGAAATAAAGTATAAAAATTTTGATACAGTTGATAATCTTATTTATGTTTTAGAAACGGATAGGATTAAAAAAATTGTTTTTGCAGATGGAACAGTAAAGACTTTTGAAAATAATTATAAGGATATTGAACGATATGCAGGTCAGAGTAATAAGGCAATAAAAATTAATTTCTTTGCTCCTTTATATGGCTATACAGAAATAAGTTATGAAAAAAGTACCGGAGTAGGAAAGGGGTATGAATTTTCTTTAGGTATTATTGGTATGGGAAAATCTTCAACTTTAAGCTATTATAACTTGACTTCGAATGAAGTAAAGCGAGGCCAATTTGGTTTTTTTGTTTCGGGAGGATATAAATTTGGTAAACTTCCCGATTTTATTCTTTTCGGAAAAACAAGACCATCTCATTTAATGCAAGGTGCTTATCTAAAACCCATTCTATATTTAGGAAATTATAGCGAAAATATTATTGTTGATAAAGGGGGCAGTGGAATTGAAGTGGGTAAGCAAAATGTAACCTTTGGTGCATTGCAATTAGAAATAGGAAAACAATGGATTTTTGGAGAAAAATTAGTGTTAGATATTTATTATGGATTTGGGTATGGCGTTGATAACAAAAAAGATACCTATCAGTATTATTACAACAATACTTTACAGTACAATGATCTATCGGCATTTAATTATGCTAATTCGCGTTTAGGTAGAAGTCCGGGTGTTTCTTTTACATTTGGAGTAAAGCTGGGATTATTAATTAAATAACCCTATCAGCATTTATCTAACGCCTGTAAAATATCATTTAAAATATCGTCTTTGTGTTCTAAGCCAATACTAATACGTATTAAACCGGGTGTAATATTTACAGCCAATCTTTCGGCTTCTGTTAGTTTTGCATGAGTGGTACTTGCCGGATGTGATGCAATACT
>JAKAJX010000244.1 GCA_021824855.1 Bacteroidota bacterium
AGTAAAAGCCAATAATAATGATGTAGGCGGAAGAAAATTTGAAATGAGTGATATGGCCTATGTAATTCGAGGATTGGGTTATATTAAAAATCCGGAAGATGTTGAAAATATTAATTTAGGCCAATACAATGGCATTCCCGTAAGAGTGAAAGATATAGGACGAGTGCAACTGGGTGGAGATTTACGATTGGGCATTTTTGATGAAAACGGAAAAGGTGAAGTAGTAGGCGGAATTGTAGTAATGCGATACGGACAAAATGCAGATAAAGTAATAACCGCCGTTAAAGCTAAAATGAAAGAAGTAGAAAAAGGTTTGCCACCCGGTGTATCGTTTAAACCTTCTTACGACAGAAGCAGTTTAATAGAAGCGGCTATTGAAACGGTAAAAGGAAAACTGATTGAAGAAATTATTACAGTATCCTTAGTTGTTTTAATTTTTCTTTTTCATTGGCGAAGTGCCTTAAGTATTATCATTCAAATTCCTTTAACTATTGCAATTAGTTTTATTCTATTAGACCTATTTAATCTATCATCAAACTTAATGTCTTTAACAGGTATTGCACTGGCAATTGGTGTTATTGTTGATAACGGAATTATCATGTCTGAAAACAGTTATCGCCAACTATCCGAATGGCAAAATAGCCATCACCCCGAAAAAAATTAGTACTATGCATTTATTCAAGAAAATAAAAGAAACTTTCAGCAAAAAAAGAACCCCTTCGTATAAAAAAATTCCGGAGGATATCAGACTGTCAATTATTGAACGTGCCTGTATGCAAGTATCAAGAGGGGTATTCTTTTCTACCATCATCATAATAGCTTCTTTTTTACCGGTATTTCTTTTAACCGGACAAGAAGGAAAACTTTTTCATCCATTAGCTTATACCAAAACATTTATCCTTGCCGTAGATGCGCTATTAGTACTTACACTGGCACCGGTACTCATTTCCTTTTTTATGAAAGGAAGATTTTTACCCGATACCGCCAACCCCGTAAATCGTTTTCTTGAAAAAATTTATGAACCTGTTATAAGAGCATGTATTAAAAGACGATGGGTAACGCTTGGTGTAAATATAGTTGCATTGGCAATAAGCATTCCGTTAGTAATGGGATTAGGGCGTGAGTTTATGCCTCCACTTGATGAAGGCTCACTTTTATTTATGCCCGTAATGATGCCCGATGTTTCTAATTCGGAAGCAAAACGTTTATTACAAGTACAAGATAAAATTATTACTACCGTACCCGAAGTAGAGCATGTACTTGGTAAAGCCGGAAGAGCTTATACCGCAACCGATAATTCTCCAATTAGCATGGTAGAAACAATTATTCTATTAAAACCCAGAAAACAATGGAGAAAAGGTTTTACAAAAGATAGTATCATCAACGACTTAAATAGAAAATTGCAAATACCCGGTGTGGTAAATGGTTGGACACAGCCCATTATTAATCGCATTAATATGCTTTCTACCGGAATTAGAACCGATGTGGGAATTAAAATATTTGGTCAAGATTTAGATACCATTTATGCATTTGCACAGCAAGTTGAAAAAGCATTGAGAGGTACACCCGGCGTAAAAGATTTATATGTAGAACCCATCAGTGGCGGAAAATATATAGATATAAAAATTAAACGAGAAGAAATTGGCCGATATGGATTAAGTATTGATGATGTAAATAATGTTGTTGAAAGTGCATTAGGCGGTGTTAAATTAACTACTACCATTGAAGGAAGACAAAGATTTTCGGTAAATGCCCGATTTGCTCAAGATTACCGCAATAATATTCAAGCACTAAAAAGATTACAAGTTCAAACCAGTAACTATGGCCCAATTCCATTAGAAACAGTGGCAGATATCATAATAACAGAAGGCCCTCCGATGATTAATTCCGAAAATGCCATGTTAAGAGGAACTGTTTTATTTAATGTACGAGAAAGAGATTTAGCCAGCACTGTAGAAGAAGCTCAAAAAAAGCTCAATACAATGATTACAAAAATGCCAAAAGGTTATTACCTTAATTGGAGTGGTAATTACGAAAACTTAATAAGAGGCGAAAAAACACTAAAACTAATATTACCCATTGTATTAGTTATCATTTTCATGTGCATGTATTTTGCATTTCATTCTATTAGAGAAGCATTCTTCAGTTTAATATCAATTCCATTTGCTTTAATTGGCGGCGCTTATATGATTTATTTCTGGGGAGTAAATCTTTCTGTAGCTGTATCGGTTGGCTTTATTGCACTATTTGGCTTAGCAGTAGAAACGGGTATTGTAATGGTAATTTATTTGAATGATGCAATGCAGCAATTAATTGCTAAAAAAGGAAATTCAAGAGAAACCATAACCAGAGAGGATTTGAAAGAATATGTAATAGCCGGTGCAGCCAAAAGATTAAGACCAAAATTAATGACCGTAAGTGTATCGCTATTTGGCTTAGTGCCCATTCTTTGGAGTACAGGTGTAGGAAGTGATGTAATGATACCTATTGTGTTACCCATGATTGGCGGTGTATTAACCTCATCAACACATATTCTTTTAGTAACGCCTTTAATATTTTTAATGCAAAAAGAATATGAACTGAAGAAACATGGCAAACTAGATATTTTAGAAGCGAAACATTAAAAAATGAAACAACTATCAATAATTGTACTTGTGTTTATTGTAACACCCTTGGTACATCTGCATGCAAGTAATAATAGCCTGATAAATAATAATATAAATATAGCTACCGCTATTTTAAAAATATCAGACACCTCTACTATAAAAATTCCTAATAGTTATGTGTGTATGATTAATAACAAATTAATGCATGCTGCGCAAATTGCTGTTCCCGTTAATGATAAAATTTATTACGGTTGTTGCCAAGGATGTGTAAAAAAATTAACGGAAGATGCCAGTTCTCGTTTTGCAATTGATCCACTTTCGGGAGAAAAGGTTGATAAGGCAGATGCTTTTATCACTCTTCTGCCAGGATCAAAGCAAGATGTTTTATATTTTAAAACAGAGATTAATGCAAAAAATTATTTAGCAAAGAGTGCCCAAGAAAAAAATAAAATTAATTAGTGAAAATTTTTCAAACCTGCAATAACCAATTATGAATTATAATAAATATATAAAAAACAATACAACAATTGGTTTACTAAAAATAACACTGTTCATTGTTTGTACACAGTTTTTACTATTATCGGCTTCTACAATTAATGCCCAGAACAGAATAAGCATACAAGCTATTTTAGATTCTATTCAAATAAAAAATCCATCATTAAAAATGTATGATGCAGAAATACGCTCTTTAGATGAAGCAGCCAAAGGCGCTACAAGTTGGATGGCTCCTACTATTTCGTCAGGATTTTTTATGGTACCTTATGCACCTCGTTATTGGAAAGCATCGGGAGGGCAACCCGGAATGGGGCAATATACCATTGGAGCAGAACAAGTGATACCCAATCCTAAAAGGCTCAATGCAGATTCGAAATACATGTCATCCATGTCGTCCGTTGAAAAAGAAAAAAAAGGCTATACACTGAATCAATTATATGCCGAAGCAAAAAAGAATTATTACGAATGGATACTACTTAAAAAACAATTACTGATTTTGGATGATAATGAGAAGCGTTTAAATTATATGATTGAAAGTGCTGAAATACGATACAGAAATAATCTGGAAAAAGTGAATGCCTATTACAAAGCAAAAGCAGCACTTGCCAATGTACAAAACATGAGAGTTGTTTTGGAAAATGAAATAAAACAAAAAAAATATGCTATTAATACTTTAATGTACCGAGATAAAACTATTGACTTTGATATTGATACTGCTTACACACTAAAAAATTATCAGACGGTTATATTCGATA
>JAKAJX010000165.1 GCA_021824855.1 Bacteroidota bacterium
TATTTTCCGGTATTGGTTATGTTGAATGAAACGGTAATTGTTTCATTTTTTGTAATTTTTTGTTTACTCAATTGCAAGTTTGAATAGTTAAAGGTAGTATAACTTAAACCATAACCAAATTCATAGGAAGGATAAATTGATAAGTCGATATATGCTGAACGATAAAACCGATCGCTATCATTATTTGCAGGGCGACCCGTATTAAAATGATTATAATAAATAGGAATTTGACCTTCTGCTCTCGGAAAACTCATTGGCAATTTCCCCGAAGGATTATAATTGCCAAATATAACATCTGCAATAGCATTTCCGGCTTCACTTCCCAACCACCAAGTATATAATATAGCGGGAATATGATCTGTAGTCCAATTAAAAATTAATGGTCTTCCTGCACTTATAATTACAATAATTGGTTTACCCGTTGCGGCAACAGCTTTAATTAATTCTTCTTGCACACCCGGCAAATGAATGTTAGACCTACTTTTCGCTTCACCACTCATATCTCTTGCCTCGCCAACAGTTATTATTACAACGTCGGCTTTTTTTGCTGTTAAAATTGCTTCTGCAAAACCGGCACGAGATGTATCGCTAATGTCTGCACCTTTAGCATATAATAATTTAGTATTAGGACTGATTTTATTGCTTATACCCTGCCATTGAGAAGTGATGTAAGAAGAATCATTTGGCCACTCAATTGACCAAAATCCTAAATTTTGTTTTACTTCCTTTGCTAATGGTCCAATTACTGCAATTGATTTAAGTGATGTAGATAAAGGCAATAATTGATTTTCGTTTTTTAATAACACAATGCTTTT
Source organism: Bacteroidota bacterium (assembly GCA_021824855.1). Lineage (GTDB taxonomy): Bacteria > Bacteroidota > Bacteroidia > Chitinophagales > Chitinophagaceae > JAKAJX01. Next base: position 816 of record JAKAJX010000165.1, read on the forward strand.
TCTGGCAATATCCCGCGCAGCTTTGGCATGTTCAATATTATTTAATTCGTTTTTTTCTCTCAACTCATCAAAAAACTTAAACGGATTATCAAACAATCCCAATTCAAATTTTTTAGTAAGAATTCTTTTAACCGCCTCATCAACAAAAGCAATTGGCAGTTTGCCCTCTTTTACTAATTGCGATAAATGATTTTTGTAGCTACGGCTTTCCATATCCATATCACAACCTGCATACATAGCAGCTAAAGCAGCTTCAGCATTATTTTTTACAAATCCATGATTAATCATTTCGCCAACTGCCCCCCAATCACTCACTACAAAACCTTTAAAATTCCATTTATTTTTTAAAATAGTTCTTAAAAGATATTTATTTCCTGTTGCAGGAATACCGTTTAAATCGTTAAATGAGGTCATAAATGTTGCTGCTCCTGCATCTAAAGCGGCTTTAAAAGGAGGCAGATACACTTCCCATAAAGTTCTATCACTCATATCAACAGAATTATAATCTCTTCCACCAATAGCTGCACCATAAGCAGCATAATGTTTAGCGCAAGCCATCACTGCATCAATATTTCCAAAGCCTTTACCTTGAAAACCCTTTACCCTTGCTTTTGCAATTAAAGAGCCCAAATAAGTATCTTCACCGGCACCTTCCATCACTCTACCCCAACGTGGGTCTCGAGCAATATCAACCATTGGTGCAAATGTCCATTGAACACCAGATGCAGCAGCTTCTGTAGCAGCAATACGAGCCGAGAGTTCAATAGCCTCTAGATCCCAAGATGCAGCCTCTGCTAAAGGAATAGGAAATGTTGTTTTATACCCATGAATAACATCTTGTCCAAAAAGCAAAGGAATTTTTAAGCGAGATTGCATAGCCATTAATTGCAATTGTTTTGCATGTGCAACTCCTTTAACATTTAACATAGACCCTACCAGTCCTTTTTTAATTTGATTTTGCTTATCGCCATCCTTAGTAATAGGACCCGTAGCTTCATCCCAGTCGCCGGAATATTGATTTAGTTGACCAACTTTTTCATCTATGCTCATTAAATTTAATACAGAATCTACTTTACCAGAAATAGATTTCATTTGAGCATCAACTGAAAAGAAACAAACTATAGTTATCCATGAAAAAAGAAAACGAAATGCCATTTGTTTAACCATTTTCTTACTTTTAATAAAAGAGTGAGTTGGAAATAAAATTATTTCATTTTCAAATACTGGATTAATTATTTGATAAAAAATAAATTTTAAATAAAATGAAGTATTTGTTGCTATTATTGGTAGTTATAGTTATGGCTTTATTGGTTATTGCTTACTTATTTCCGAATAAATACAATTTGGAATATACAAAAGCTATAGAGCATCAGGAAAGCTCGTTTTTTGCATCGAAAGATAGTAGTGAAATTATTTGGGAGAGAGGAAAAGAATTTTTAAACCTTCATATCAATCAAATTGCCGGCGGTAATCCAAGAAACAACGATTCGGTACTATTCATTCCCTATTCCAATTCATATCAAAAAGGAAATTCGGTAATTATTAGTAGAAGTATTTTTGGAAATAAAGTATTATTTACATGCCAATGGTGGTACTCGAAAAAACTTCAGGAGAATGGAAGTAAAGAAATTGCAATTTTCATGCAACATCATATCAGTAAGTATTAAAAAGAAAGCCCTTCCGTGGAAACGGAACGGCCTCTAACGATTGCTTGCCATATGAAAAAGAGTTACACACTGTTCTTGCAAGCGAGAACATTCAATCTACACACTATCCAAATTACTTTTTAGTAGTATCAGCTGCAGCTTTTACAGTTGTATCAGCTTTCTTAGTTGTATCAACAGCTACTTTTGCTGTATCAGCTTTCTTAGTTGTGTCAGTAGTAGCAGCAGGAGTTGAACCACCAGAGCAAGCAGCAAATACACTTGCTACAGCGATAATTGCGAATAATTTTTTCATTTTGTGAGCTTTTTTTGTGAATTAATTTTGACTTTAATACAGAAATATAAAAAAGGTAACCCCAACATTATTTATATTTTTGAAAAAAAATTTTATTCCCTTTTTTTGGGTTACTTTTCCATATTGTAGTGTATTAAATATCAGATAGTGAAAGCTGAATTAAACGAACAACTATTACTGAAAGGACTGGCTAATAGAGACTCAAAGTCCATTGAAACCATTTATAAGGAAAATTTTAATATGGTTCAAGCTTTCATTCTCAATAATAATGGTTCTTATGATGATGCCAGGGATATTTTTCAGGAAGCAATGATTGCACTGTATGAAAAAACACAAAGTAAATCATTTGTTTTAACCTGTAAAATCAACACGTATGTATATTCCGTATGCAGGCGGCTCTGGCTTAAAAGATTGCAACAGCTCGGTCGCTACTCAAACCAAATTGACAACATTGAAGCGACTATTCCTGTTGAAGACGACATTGAAATTCATGAAAAACGCAATGCAGAGTTTGCTATAATGGATAGGGCTTTAAATAGTTTAGGAGAGCCTTGTAAAAGTTTATTGCAAGGTTATTATATTAAAAAATTGGATATGCAAGCTTTGGCAAAAGAATTTGGATATACCAATGCAGATAATGCAAAGAATCAGAAGTATAAATGTTTAATGCGGTTAAAAAAATTGTTTTTTGCTCAATATAATATTGGAGAGTAGTTATTATGGAAGATAATATTTTACTTCAAGCAATTGAAAGATATTTAGAAGGTACAATGCTACCTGCCGAAAAGGAATATTTTGAACAATTGCGTAAAAATACCCCCGAAATTGACCAAATGGTAGTGGAGCATAGTATGTTTTTGCACCAAATGGATATGTATTCGGCCAGAAGTATTTTTAAAGATAATTTACATCAAACGCATAATAAACTTACCGAAAAAGGAGATATTTACGAAGGAACTGAACTTTCTGCCAAAGGAAGAATTATTCAATTATACCAAAAATATAAAAGGGTTACTG
>JAKAJX010000029.1 GCA_021824855.1 Bacteroidota bacterium
ATGTTAACTCATACCATGTCTGAGCAAACTGCTCATTTTTTAAATTTAGAAGAAAAGTACGGTGCTCATAATTATCATCCTTTACCTGTTGTGTTAGAAAAAGGAGAAGGTGTTTTTGTATACGATGTTGATGGCAAACGTTATTACGATTTTTTAAGTGGCTATTCTGCAGTAAATCAAGGTCATTGCCATCCTAAAATTATTGAATCTTTAATTCAGCAATCGCAAAAATTAACCCTTACTTCCAGAGCATTTTATAATAATCTGTTAGGCGAATATGAACAATTTATTACACAATTATTAGGCTACGATAAAGTATTGCCAATGAATACCGGTGTTGAAGCGGTTGAAACTGCATTAAAATTGGCTCGCCGATGGGGATATGAAAAGAAAGGAATTGCAGAAAATGCTGCTACCATTGTGGTTTGCAAAGAAAATTTTCACGGAAGAACCAGTACCGTAATTTCTTTTAGTACCGATCCCAGCTCCTACAAAAATTTTGGTCCTTTTATGCCTGGTTTTGAAATTGTAGAATACAATAATTTAACTGAAATTGAAATTGCTTTTCAAAATAAAAACGTAGCTGCCATATTAGTTGAACCAATTCAGGGAGAAGCAGGAGTAGTTGTTCCTACAGAAGGATATTTAAAAGGTATTCGTAATTTATGTAACCAGTATAATGTATTGTTTATTGCCGATGAAATTCAAACCGGATTATGTCGCACAGGAAAAATGTTAGCCTGTGATCATGAAAATGTTCATCCGGATATTTTAATTCTTGGTAAAGCATTAAGCGGAGGCACTTTGCCCGTAAGTGCCGTGTTATGTAATAATGATATTATGCTTACAATTAAACCCGGAGAACATGGTAGCACTTATGGAGGGAACCCATTGGCTTGTGCAGTAGCTATTACATCGTTACAAGTATTACAAGATGAAAAAATGGCTGAAAATGCAGAAAATATGGGAAAAATTTTACGAGATGAATTAGCCAATTTAAATTCTTCATTTATTCGTACCATCAGAGGTAAAGGCTTATTAAATGCTATTGTAATTGAGCATTCGAATAAAGATGCTGCATGGGAATTATGTTTAGCCTTAAAAGAAAATGGCTTATTAGCCAAACCAACACATGGAGATAAAATTCGTTTTGCACCTCCGCTCAATATTACTCAACCACAAGTAATGGAATGTGTTGATATTATTCATCATTCTCTAAAAATTCTTCAATAATATCATCGTTTCGGGAAAGTGACATTTTTTATTATTCAACAAATTGTTTTATGCAAGACACACACCTGCACCATCACGAAGAACATTTAAAAAGTTCTGATTTATTAACAGATATTGTAATTGGCATGAGCGATGGATTAACTGTTCCTTTTGCTTTAGCCGCAGGATTAAGTGGTGCTGTTAACTCTACTTCCGTTATTATTATTGCCGGAATTGCTGAAATAGCCGCAGGATCAATTGCAATGGGATTAGGCGGTTATTTGGCCGGAAGAACTGAACAAGATCATTATTCAAGTGAATTAAAAAGAGAATATGATGAAATTGAGCATAAAACAGAAATTGAAAAAGAAGAAGTAAGAGAAGTATTTAGAGAATGGGGATTAAGCAGTACCATTACAGAACAAGCTACACAAGAAATTATAAAAGATAAACACCAATGGGTTGAATTTATGATGAAGCATGAATTAGGTTTAGATAAACCAGACCCAAAACGTGCCAGAAAAAGTGCTTTTAATATTGGTGCATCGTATATCATTGGCGGTTTAGTTCCTTTAACACCTTATTTTTTTGTTGATAGTTCCTTAGTAGGTCTTAAACTATCGGTAATTATAACCCTTATTTGTTTGTATATTTTTGGATTTTTTAAAAGCAAATTAACAGGTGTAAATGCATGGTTAGGTGGTTTAAGAGTAATGTTGATAGGTGCCGCTGCTGCTGCTGCTGCATTTACAATTGCTAAAGTAATTGAAACAAAAATTTAATAAAATTTATGGCTTATAAAAAAAGAAGCACCAATATTGGTGCTTCTTTTTTTATGCTTGAGTAGCTTCTTTTTTCTTTTTCCCCGATTTGGGTGTAAGCATTAAAAACATTCGCTTACCTTCTAATTTTGGTAAAGTTTCCGGCTGACCAACTTCAGCTAATCGTTCTGCAAATTTTAATAAAACCAATTCGCCTCTTTCTTTAAACTGAATGGCTCTTCCTTTAAATTGAACGTATGCTTTTACCTTATTTCCTTCTTTTAAAAAATTTTCGGCATGCTTGGCTTTAAAATCAAAATCATGATCATCGGTGCCGGGAGTAAAGCGGATTTCTTTCACTTCGCTTTGCTTGGCATTCGCCTTCATCTCTTTTTCTTTCTTCTTCTTTTCGTATAAAAACTTTTTATAGTCTATTGCTTTACAAACCGGAGGATCTGCATTGGGTGATATTTCTACTAAATCTAATTCTAATTCTCTGGCAATTTTTAATGCTTCGTGCGTAGGATACACTCCAACGGTAACATTATCACCAACTAATCTTACTTGTGGTACCCTAATTCTTTCGTTAATACGATGTTCGGGTTCTTGCTGTCTTTGAAATCTGGGGTTGAATCTTCCTCCGCCCCCACTGTTTCCTCTAAAAGGTAATGCCATTAAAACTTGTTTAGTTAAAAATATGTATTTTATAAAATAATGCTTCTCTTTTTTTATTCTACCTATTTGCGTTCAAAAATTTCTGTTGCAATATTACTAATAAACTCATCAACTTCTATACTTCCTATATCTCCTTTTCCCTGACGACGAACGGCTAATTTATTTTCATTCATTTCCTTTTCTCCTACTACCAGCATATAAGGAACACGACTTAATTCTGCTTCACGAATTTTTTTACCAATTTTTTCGTTACGTTCATCTATTTCAACTCTTACTCCTGCATTGCGTAAACTTTGTTTAACTGTAGTTGCATAGGGCAAAAATTTATCGCTTATAGGTAATATTTTTACTTGAAGTGGTGATAACCAAACAGGAAATTTACCCGCATAATGCTCTAATAAAAATCCAATAAACCGCTCATGTGTGCCTAATGGTGCACGATGAATGATTAAAGGAATATCCGTTTCATTGGTTTGCGTAGTATATTCTAATTTAAATTTTCTTCCGCTGTTAAAATCAACTTGGTTGGTAGCTAAGGTAAATTCTCTGCCAATGGTACTCCAAATTTGTACATCTATTTTAGGGCCATAAAACGCAGCTTCATCGGGCACTTCAACAAATGGTGTATTGGTGTCTATTAATACTTGTCTAACCATTGCTTCCGTTTCAATCCATAAAGCAGGTTCATTTACATATTTCTGTCCTAATTTTTCGGGCGAATGCAATGATAAACGCATCACATATTTATCTATTCCAAAAATTTTGAAATATTTTAAATACATGTCATTTACTGCCTTAAATTCCTGAAAGAATTGTTCTTTGGTACAATAAATATGTGCATCATTCATGTGCAAGCAGCGTACACGCATTAAGCCGAATAATTCACCACTTTGCTCGTACCGATAACAAGTACCATATTCTGCAATACGGTAAGGCATATCGCGATAGCTTTTGGGCTCGGCAGAAAATATTTTATGATGGTGCGGACAATTCATGGCTTTGAGATAATATTTTTCTCCGTCCATTTCCATTGGAGGAAACATACTATCGGCATAATACGGTAAATGTCCGCTGGTTAAATACATGCTTTCTTTAGCAATATGCGGTGTAACCACTCTTTTGTATCCGCGTA
>JAKAJX010000050.1 GCA_021824855.1 Bacteroidota bacterium
AAAGCAGAAGAGTTTTAGAAATAGGTAAATTAGCTTATTACCAAAAATTTATTGAATACATTTTTAAATTAGCTGCTGCTGTTATCTTAGGATGTAAATATACATTACAACGGCATCCTGCAAAAGCATTGCCTGTTATACGTTTTAGAATAGATGCCTTAAAAGGATTAATGAATAGATAAATTATTTTTAATGACAGTAAACATTTCTATAATTACTATTTGCTTTAATAATCTGTCCGAATTATTAACAACTATACAAAGTGTTGATGAACAAACCCAACCTCCTTTTGAGCATTGGATTATTGATGGCTCTACCAATTCTGATATTAAAAATTATTTAACCAATCATACACAACCTGCTTACAGAAAATGGTTATGCGAAAGAGATAATGGAATAGCCGATGCCTTTAACAAAGGAATACAATTAGCATCGGGCGATATTTTAAACCTATTAAACTCTGCCGATTATTACATACACGAAAATGTTTTAAAAATTGTTTCAACAACATTTGTTAATAATACTTCTATTCAATGGCTACACGCAAAATATCAATTACAAAGAGGTGGAATTTGGGTAATAATTGGTAAACCTTTTGAAAAAAATAAATTATACAGAGGAATGCGGGGTTTGGCGCATCCAACCATGTTTATTAAAAAAACATTACACAATACGCATGGCTTATACAAAACATCGCTTTCTATTGCAATGGATTACGATTTTGTATGCAGAATTGCTTCAGAAAAATGCATGTTTCTCGATCAACCTTTGGTGGTATTTGCAGCCAACGGAACCAGTCAAATTAATTATATAGCCTCTCTCAATCAAACACAAGCAGTATATGAAAGTTACTTCGGAAAATCACTAAAAATGAGCATCTGGATGTTACGACTGAAACTATTACATTACTTATTAAAAAGTAAATTAGGCAAATTTTTATACAAAATAAAAGTGCTGCTAAAGTTAGAAAATATGTAGCTGCTTTTTATTAATTGCTTTTACTAATGAAGTTTCTCGATAACAGATTACGCAAATAATTAAACGTCATACAGCACTTCGATATTAAGCCAATTTTTAATAATTGAATAGGAATTTTTTGTTGAAAGAGAATCATTTGTTTTAAAGATTTATCAATAGGCATGGTATCATATTTTTCTAATTCAGTCAACCTCGGAATATTTAAATTTCGATTCATTCTCCAATAATAATCATATACAAAATAGTTGTGTAAAATACTTACGCCCATTTCGCGTAATAATAAATGATTTTCCGGAATTTGAACTGCAGCAACTTTAAAAGTATATTTTGTAACCTGCGTATCATGAAAACCAATGTTTAAAAGCACTTCATCAATATAATTCCAGTTTTTAACCTTCTTTATATAACGAATATAATATTCAAAATCTACCACAAACTTATACCTATTATCATACCATAAATCAATATCTTTTTTAATTAAAGTGCAACTCGGATTTCCAACATATACCTTTTTAAACAAATGCAACGGATTGCGTTGAAGCATCCACAAATGAAAACGATTACAGCGAACAATTTCTCGCTTTCCTTTATCTATATCCCTATTTTCAAATGCAGAAAAGAAAAAAGAACAATCGGGATGAGCAACAATTGCATTATAAAAATTGTAAAGTGCAGAACTATTACTAAACCAATCATCGTCATGCATTAATTTAATCCAGGTTCCTCTTGCTTTTCGTAAAGCTTCATTCCAATTTTCAGGAGTGCCTAAAGAAGATGCATTTTTATAATATGCAATAGGAAGATGGGCATAGAATTGATGAATTAAATCATACACAGAATGATCAGTACTATCGTCAGTAATCACTATTTCAAAATTGGTAAAGGTTTGAATAGCTATAGAATCTAATAACCGCTTTAGATAATTCACCCGCATATAGGCAGGAATACAAATTGAAATAAGAGGAGTTTCCATTAAAAAATAATAAAATTACCAACTAAGCTGCAAGTATATACAATAGCTTTCGATTATACAAAAGATGCTTTATGGTATTACTAACAAGCAGATGGTAATCACAGAAAAATAATTGTAATTTTACAGTTTTAAGTTCACTCTAACATAATCAGAATGGGCATTTATAAAATAATAGGCATTAGAAAATTGAGTTTACAAATTGCTGAACTAATTCATTGGATTAGAATTTATCAATTAAAAAAAGGATTGAAAATATTTATTGCTTTATTGCAACCGAGAATAGAAAAAAAAGTTTCGTTCGCTAAAAATATACCTATCTACTTACGAAACAACTTTTCCGATATTGCAATTTTTAAACAAGTTTTTTTAGAACAACAATACCATCTTTCTCCATTTCCAATTAATAATGCAACAAAGATTATTGATGCCGGTGCCAATATTGGCTTAGCTGCTTTATACTTTGCCAATAAGTTTAACGAGGCCGAAATTATTTCTATTGAACCGGAAGAAAATAATTTTCAACAGCTATTAAAAAATACGCAATCTTTATCTCGTATTCATTGCGAATACGCCGCTATTTGGGGTAAAGAAAATAATGTATCTATCCAAAATCCCAATTCGTTAGCAGCGAGTTTTATAGTAGCAGAAAATAATATTGCAATTAATGGAAAAACTATTCCGGCAATTACGATTAATTCGTTATTAAAAAAGTACAACTGGACTGAAATAGATATTGTAAAAATAGATATTGAAGGTGCCGAAAAAGAAGTGTTTGCCAATGAAAGAGCTGCCGAATGGCTTTCAAAAACAAAACTACTTATTATTGAACTACACGATAATTATACGGCAGATTGCAGTAAAACATTTTTTAAAGCTTTAGAAAATTTTAACTACAGCGCTACTTTTCATCACGAAAATATTTTTATTCATTTTAATCACTAATTAATGCAAAGTTTACAAGAGATTTACGACAATCACAATGGCAGATTACTTAATAAATGGAACCATTATATTGCCATATACGATCAATATTTTTCGAAATATAGAAATAAGGAATTTGTTTTTTTAGAAATTGGTATTGCCCATGGCGGATCGTTACAAATGTGGAGAGAATATTTTGGTCCACAAGCTACCATAATTGGTGTTGATGTAAATCCTGAATGTAAAAAATTTGAAGAAGGCAATACTAAAATATATATTGGCTCGCAAGAAGATGAAAACTTTTTAAATCAATTAAAATCTTTATTACCAAAAGTAGATGTTTTATTAGATGATGGTGGCCATACAATGAAACAGCAAATTACCACTTTCAATATTTTATTTGATCAAGTAAAAGAAAACGGACTTTATGCTTGCGAAGATTTACATACATCGTATTGGTTTGAATATGGTGGTGGATATAAAAAGAAAACAAGTTTTATAGAATTTAGTAAAACCTTTATTGATTACATTCATGGTTGGCATGCAACAAAAAAAGAAAAACCGAAAATGTTTAATAAAATAACCGAATCGGTTGCAGGCATTCACTTTTACGATAGTATTCTAATTTTAGAAAAGAAAAAAATGCAACCACCTATTGTTAGCTTTAAAGGCAAAGAGCAATTAGATTATCATTTTGAACAATATGGGCAAAAAAAGAAATTCACGAAAAGATTAAAACAATGGTTAAAATTGCAGCAGTAGTTATTCTTTATTACCCTCCTTCAACTATCATAAAAAATATCATGTCGTATATAAATGAAGTGGAGGAACTGTATATTATGGATAACTCGCCTTATGCCCATCCAACCATTACAACCGAACT
>JAKAJX010000023.1 GCA_021824855.1 Bacteroidota bacterium
CCTGCTCCAAGCCCTTGCGTTAGATGTGGCCCCAGTTGTATTTTATTGGGAATAGAACTTTGCTCTAAAGCTTTTGAATCGGTATTGCAAATAATAAAATCAACACCCTCAATACTTTGCGAGTGCATAAAATTAACAGCATTGCTGCCGCCACCACCTACACCTAATACTTTGATGATAGATGATTTTTGTTTAGGTAAATCGAAGTGAATCATAGTTACGGTTTTAACGGTTAGTAAGTAATGTGAACCGGCTTTACTTAGGGTTATGGATTGTATATATCATGTAAGAAGTAATTATTTTTTAAACTACTACTTTATAACTTGGTCTTCTTCTTCTTTAAATAATTCAATTAAATTATGTTTAAACTTATCCCAGAACTTCATCTTTCTAACTCTATCCTCAATATTTACATTTATAGGTTCTTGTGTATTGGTTATTTCGGTTTTATCTACTGTTAATTTTTTAGGAACTTCAACCTTTTTATATTTTTCGTTAAACTCTTTGTACTTATGTTCGTAATCGCTATAGCCTTTTAATATTAAACCCAAACAAGTTGAGTACATAGGTTTTTTTAGCTCTTCAATATGGTTAGGTGCTAAATGTTCATTAGGATAACCAATTCGTGCATTTAATCCGGTAGCATATTCTGTTAATTGAATTAAATGTTTTAATTGAGCTCCACCACCTGTTAATATTACACCACCATTTAAAGCCCTACCATCTAAGCCAACTTGTTTTAAATGATAAGAAACAAAATCTAATATTTCGCTCATCCTTGCCTGAATAATTTGCGATAAATTTTTAACGCTTATTTCTTTGGCAGGCATTCCTTTTAAACCCGGAATAGTAATAAATGCATTTGCTTTTGCTTCATCGGCTAAAGCACTTCCAAACTGAACTTTCATTGCTTCAGCCTGACTTTTTAGTACACCCAAACCCATCCTTATATCGTTGGTAATATTTTCGCCACCAAAAGGAATTACGGCAGTATGTTTTAAAATGCCTTCATAAAATACAGCAAGGTCGCTGGTTCCGCCACCAATATCTAAAATAGCTACACCTGCTTCCATATCAATATCACTCATTACAGCACTGGCACTGGCTAATGGCTGTAATACCAAATCTTTTGTTTTTAAATTACTCTTTTCAACAGCCCGATTAATATTTCTAATGGCATTTCTGTCGCCGGTAATAATATGAAAATTGGCACCTACTTTCACTCCATTATACCCACAAGGTTCTTTAATATTTTGAATATTATCTACATGAAAATCTTGAGGAATAACATCAATAATTTGATCTCCGGCAGGAATAAATGTTTTACGCTGATTTTCTATTAGCTGATCAATTTCCCAACGCTGAATTTCATTTTCAGAATCTTGCCTAACCATATCGCCACGGGTTTGCAAACTTTTAATATGATGGCCGGCAATACCAACATATACTTCTGTAATCTCTAAATCGGGATTACTTTCATAACAATTTTGCAATGCTTGCTGAATTGCTTTAATAGTTTGGTCAATGTTCAATACTTGACCATGCTGAACGCCATTGCTATTAGCTCTACCAAAACCAAGAATTTCCAATTTTCCATGTTCATTCTTTCTTCCTGCAATAGCAGCAATTTTGGTAGTACCAATGTCCAATCCAACAATAATAGGTGCTTCATTCAAACTCATACAATACGTTTTATGTTTTACTCAGGATATAGATCAATTTATTTTTATTAAATCAACTTTTATTATTCTACTCAACTTCTGTTGCGTCGCACACTTCAACGTTCTATTCATTACTCAACTTTCTTCATTACAGCTTTCGGCTTTCGAGCCTTCGGCTTACTTTTCTTTACACTACGATTATTGGATAACGAATTATTAGTTACTTTATTTTGTTTAGTGCCAACAACATTTTTTTTACTGTTGGTACTAATTGCCGGTGTAACATTCTTTTCTACAGATGGTATTTTTACAGCCGAAATACTATCTGTATTAGACAAAGGCTTTGCAATGGCGGCATTCAATTTAGCTGCAGAATCAATCCATTGCTTCGATGCTCCTTTTCTTACACCCACTATTTGATTATTAAATTGAAGCTCTAATTTTTCATAAGCATTAATTCCATTTTGAAGCCATACTTGTTTATAAAAAGCATATAAGCGAGTAAACTTATTGGCCAAATTATTGGTATCGCCTAACTCAATTATTTGGTTACCAATTGTAGGAATCATTTCAAATGTTGCTTGCGGTGTAATATTTATTTGTGCTACTTGAGCCATCCAAAAACTATCGGCTAAAATATATTTTCCAATTTTTACTACACCTTGCAACAAAGCACTATCCGAGCTTGCCAATGTATCTTTAGTACTTGTAAAGCCTGTAAATACCGGCACTCTTGCAGTTAACCTATCACTTAAAGGCAAACGCAAAGCAGTACTATCAACATAAAAAGAAGTTCCTTCATCGGTAAATACCCGAGCAATAGGCATTCTCTCTTCAATATGCACATGCAATACCTGATTATTATCAAAGAACAACTCTGCATTTTTTATCCAAAGGTTTTTCTTCAAAGCATTTTCAAACGAACGCAAATCAATCACCTGCATAGATTTTCCAACCATATTTCCATTGCCATTCAATAAATACAGCACATCATTTTCATTAATAAACATTTCCTTTTCTCCACCGGTTATTTCAATAGTTATTTCCGTACAACTTTTTTTCTCCTTTTTTTGTATAGCTGCCCCCATCAAAATAAAAGTTCCAATAGCAATGAGTATCCATGCTGCTTGTATCAATTTATATTTCCAATTAATACTTCTCATATCAATTGTTTTCTAATAATTGTTTTATTGGCAACAACATTGTATCAATATCACCTGCCCCAGCCATTACCAATAATTTGGGTTTGCTTTGCTTTACCCATAGCAGCATGGCTTCCTTAGTCATAATGCCTTTTTTTTCTAATTTCATTTTTTGCAAAATCAATTCACTTGTTACACCACCAATAGGTAATTCTCTTGCAGGATAAATAGGTAACAATATCACTTCATCTGCCATATCTAAACTTTCGGCAAATGCTTTAGCCAAATCTCTTGTTCTGCTGTATAAATGTGGTTGAAAAATAATTGTTAGTTTTTCGGTTGCAAATAAACTTCGCACACCCGATATCAAAGCTTTTAATTCTTCGGGATGATGAGCATAATCGTCAATCAAAGTATGATGTTCATTTTTTACAACATATTCAAATCGTCTTTTTACTCCTTTAAAGTTGGCAATTGCAGCTTTTATTTTTTCATCATCAATTTTCAAGAACTTAGCAACCGAAATTGCAGCAATACTATTTTCTATATTATGCAAGCCTCCCATGTGAAGCAATACATTTTTTATTTCCCATGCATGCGTATACACATCAAACAAATAAGAACCATTTTCAATTCTAATATTTCTTGCAATAATATTTGCTTTTTCATTGTTAAGACTGTAGGTAAAATGCTTCGATGCATCTAATTCTCGACTACGTTTCAATCCTAATTTATTAATTAATACGCCACCACTTTTTATTTTCTGAGAGAATTGAATAAAAGCATTTTCAACTTCTTCGGCTGTGCCATAAATGTCTAAATGATCGGCATCCATTGCAGTAATGATAGCTATATCGGGAACTAACTTCAAAAAACTTCTATCATATTCATCAGCTTCTACTACTACTACATTGTTATTACTGCTCCAAAAATTGGTTTGATAATTTGCAGATATACCACCTAAAAATGCATTACATCCATATTCACTATCGCGTAAAATATGTGCTATCATTGTGCTGATAGTTGTTTTGCCATGCGTGCCTGCTACACATATATTAAAAGAATTTTCGGTTATCCATTGTAAAACATCACTTCGCTTAACTACTGTGAAATTATGTGTACGATAATATTGCAATTCGGTATGCGATGATGGAATTGCAGGCGTATACACAATAAGATCTGCATCTTTTGGTATTGCATTAACATCATCTTCATAATGTATATCAATTCCAATATTTTCTAAAGACATGGTTAATGGTGTTATAGTTTTATCATACCCACTAACTATGCAGCCTTTATGTTTAAAATAACGAGCCAAAGCACTCATACCAATACCACCAATGCCTATGAAATAAACTTTGGCTTTGTTGCCCAATAGCAAGTCATTTCCTTTAATAATATTTTTTATTTTTTCGCTCATATAGTGTTTCTATTGGCAATTAGCTCTAAAATTTTTTTTGCTATCACCTCATCGGCATTTTTTATTGCAAAATTTTTAATGTTTTCTTCTAACACTTTTTGTAAAGCTTCATCTCCCGATAAATCAATTACCGTATTAATTAATTCTTCTTTTGCATTTGCATCTTTAACAATTAATGCAGCTTGTTTATTTACCAAATGCATGGCATTAATTGTTTGATGATCTTCTGCAGCAAAAGGAAAAGGCACAAAAATTGTAGGTTTTGCTACCACACACAATTCTGTAACACTCATTGCACCTGCTCTTGAAATAACAACATCAGCAGCTGCATAAACCATTTCCATTTCTTTAATAAATTCATTTACCCAAATATTGGTTTTACCCTTTGCAGCCTCTTTATACTTTTCTGCATTCACTTTTCCGGTTTGCCATATTAATTGCAAATTATTTTCTTCGAACCGGTTAATAGATGCTACAATTGCCTCATTAATACTTTTAGCACCTAAGCTTCCACCAATTGCTACAACAGTTTTTTTATTTTTACACAAGCCAAAAAAGTTGATTGCATCTTCTTTAGAAACTGTTGAGTCAACAATATTTTTTCTAACAGGATTTCCGGTAATACAAATTTTTTCGGCAGGAAAGAAAGCTTCCATTCCATCGTTTGCTACAAATATTTTAGTAGCATTTTTTCCTAAGAGAATATTCGACTTTCCTGCAAATGAATTGCTTTCGTGAATAAATGTTGGAATATGTTTTGCTTGAGCATATTTCAACACAGGAAAAGTGGAATACCCGCCAACACCAATTACGGCAGTGGGTTTAAACGATTGAATAATTTTTTTTACCTGAAAAAAACTTTTAATAAGCGTAAAGGGTAGCCCAATATTTCGTATCAAAGAACTTCTATTAAAACCTACTATATTAATACCTTCAATTTTATAACCTGCTTGAGGTACTTTTTCCATTTCCATTTTTCCTTTAGCACCTACAAATAAAATTTCTGCTTGAGGTTGCAATTTTTTTATTGCATTTGCAATAGCAATGGCCGGAAAAATATGTCCGCCAGTACCTCCTCCAGCTATAATTATTCTTTCACTCATTGCTCATTTATATTATACCGTACAAGCGTGCGACGCAACAAAAGTTACAATGCAGCACTGGTGTTGGGTACATTATTGTTTACTACAGCATTATTAGTTACAACTACTGTTTGAGAATTTGTACCTTCTAATTGTTCTACATTTCTTGCAACACTTAAAATAATTCCAATTGATGCACAGGTAAATAAAAAAGAACTCCCGCCCATACTCACTAAGGGCAACGTAACTCCTGTTACAGGAACTATATTTACATTAACTGCCATATTTGCCATAGCTTGTATAGCTAATGTAAAGCTTAAGGCTAAAGCTAAAAATGCACCAAATGCATAAGGGCACTTTCGAAAAATTCTGATTCCACGAAATAAAAACAATAAATAAATAATTATAATAAAAATTCCACCTAATAATCCATATTCTTCTATAATGATAGAATAAATAAAATCGTTATAGGCTTGCGGGAGATAATTTCTTTGGCGACTATTACCCGGACCCAAACCCATTACTACACCACCATTTGCTATAGCTATTTTAGCTTGCTGCACTTGATATGGAACTTCTATATCTTTTGCATACATAAAATCTTGTACACGTTTAACCCATGTACCAAATCGGCCAAATGAATTTACTTTTTCTGAAATTTTTTCGGAATGTATTGTTTCAGTTTGTTTTCTATCATAAGTAATTACTGCTACTGAAACTATTAATGCAATGGGAATACATGCCACTAATATTACCAATACAATATGTTTCATACTTACCCTTCCAATAAACATTAATAATAAAGAGGTAGCGCCGGTTAATAATGCATTAGATAAGTTTGCAGGCATAATTAAACCACAAATAATAAATACAGGTATAATTACAGGTAAAAATCCTTTTTTAAAATCTTTAATTACTTCTTGCTTTTTACTCATAATTCGAGAGATGTACATAAACAAAGCAAGTTTGGCAAAATCGCTCGTTTGAAAAGTCATATTTATAATTGGCAGTTTAATCCATCTGCTACCTTCATTAATTTTTGCACCAAAGAATAATGTATAAATTAATAAAGGAATAGATACCAAAAATAATATGGTTGCCACTCGAGAATAGATAGTATAATTAACCCTATGCATAAAGTAGATAATAAGCATACCCGTTAGCATAAATGCTAATTGTTTAAATAAATACACTTCGTTATTTCCTTTATTCATTTTATATGCCAACGAACCAGTAGCACTATATACTACTAATACAGAAATGATTGCCAATAATATTACTATACCCCATATATACCTATCGCCTTTGGTACGCTGTAAAAGATTAGCTTTTACATTACCAACGGTTGGCATTTCGCTGAATAATTTATCGGCAGTATTGTTCATGAAACTAATTGTAGTAGCTAATAATTATAATTCTTTTACTGCTTCTTTAAATTGGTTGCCTCTATCTTCATAATTCTTGAATAAATCAAAGCTTGCACAAGCGGGGCTCAATAAAACCACATCGCCTTTTACTGCCATTTTAAAACTTGCATTTACTGCTTGTTTAGCACTTTGTGCTTCAACAATGGCGGGTACAATATCTTTAAAGGCAGCAATTATTTTTTTATTATCAGCCCCCATACACACAATTGCTTTTACTTTTTCTTTTACTAAATCGGCAAGCAAGGTGTAATCGTTGCCCTTATCTGTTCCACCCAAGATTAATACCGTTGGCTTAATCATACTTTCTAAAGCAAACCAAGTACTATTTACATTAGTTGCCTTACTGTCGTTAATAAACTCAACACCTCTTACAGTTGCAACAAATTCCATTCGGTGTTCAAGACTTTGAAAGTCTTTTACTGCTTCGCGAATTTTTTCTTTTCTAATGCCAACTGTTGTGGCTGCAATGCAGGCTGCCATTGTGTTGTAATTGTTGTGTTTTCCTTTTAAGGCAAAATCGTAAATACTCATGCTTACTCTTTCTTCTTGTATGCGTAACATCATCTGATCGCCTTTGATGTATCCGCCTTTTTTTACTTCATGTTTCATAGAGAATGGTAATGGGTTAGTATGGATGGTTAGTAATGCTAAATGCCGAGAGATTACTTCATCATCATCGCAATAAATAAAGTAATCTTCTATTGTTTGATTTTCTATTATTCTGAATTTGCTTTTAATATAATTTTCGAACTGATGATTATATCTGTCTAAATGATCTTCTGTTATGTTTAGCAGCAAAGCAATATTTGGTTTAAATGTTTTTATATCATCTAATTGAAAAGAACTAATTTCTGCCACATACCATTCTTTCGGATTCTCTGCAATTTGTTTTGCAAATGAATAGCCAATATTTCCAACTAATGCACAACTCATTCCTGCTTTATTTAAAATATGCCAGATCATTGAAGTGGTTGTACTTTTTCCATTACTGCCGGTAATAGCAATTATTTTACTATTGCCTTTAAACCTATATGCCAGCTCAATTTCAGAGATTACAGGAATTTCTTTTGCACGAATCTTTTTTACCATTTCATTCTTTTCCGGTATACCAGGACTTTTCATTACTTCGTTTCCGGATAAAATTTTTTCTTCGCTATGGCTTCCTTCTTCAAAATCAATTCCGTAATCAATTAATTCTTTTTTATATTTTTCTTTTATTACACCACTATCGCTTACAAAAACATCATATCCATTTTGTTTTCCTAATAAAGCAGCACCTACACCACTTTCACCGCCACCTAATATGATTAGTTTATGTTTCATTTTTGTTATCAACTTTTTAATTCACATCAACATAGTTCTCAAAATTCTATTATCTTATTTTCAACGTCATAATACTTGCTATCATTAACAATAGTGTAATTACCCAAAAGCGTAATACAATTTTATTTTCGTGAAAACCTTTCTTTTGATAATGATGATGCAATGGACTCATTAAAAAAACTCTCCTTCCTTCACCAAACTTTTTCTTAGTGTATTTAAAATAACTTACCTGAATAATTACACTTAAATTTTCGACCAAAAACACGCCGCAGAAAATAGGAATTAGCCATTCTTTTCTTACAATAATAGCAAGAGAGGCAATAATACCACCTAAAGCAAGGCTACCGGTATCGCCCATGAAAACCTGTGCAGGAAAAGCATTGTACCACAAAAAACCAATACATGCTCCAACAAAAGCTCCAACAAAAATGGAGAGTTCGCCCAGGTTAGGGATGTACATTATATTAAGGTATTCGGCAAACTTGTAATTACCGCTTACATAAACAAATATGCCCAATCCGCCACCAATAATTGCACTAACACCCGCTGCTAATCCATCTAAGCCATCGGTTAAATTGGCTCCATTACTAACAGCAGTAATAATTAATGTAACAATAACAATATAAATTAACCAAGTATATTTATCTGCACCTGTACCTATCCAACTAATTAATTTACTATAATTAAACTCATGATTTTTTACAAATGGAATAGTAGTAATAGGCGTTTTAACTTTTACAAACTTTTTTTCGGCACCATCTACATTACGTGTGGTTACATTTTCATTCTTTACAATTCTTTCTCCTGCATGTAAAGAATATTTCACTTCGTTAGTTATAATTTCTCTTTCTACTGTAACTGCATCGCTGAAATAAAGTGTAATACCAATAATTAATCCTAATCCAATTTGACCAATAATTTTTGAAATGCCTGCTAAGCCATCGCTATCTTTTTTCTTATATGCTTCGCCCTTTTGTTGTGCAGCTTTGCGAGCTTTTATCTTAAAATAATCGTCTAAGAATCCAATAATACCTAACCAAACTGTACATAAAATCATTAATCGGATATATACTTTATGCAAATTGGCAAATAATAATGTTGGAATTAAAATGCTTAAAAGAATGATAATGCCTCCCATAGTAGGTGTGCCTTTCTTTTGTAACTGTCCTTCCAAACCAAGGTCTCTAACACTTTCACCTATTTGTTTTCTTCTTAAAAATAAAATAATACGCTTGCCATAAACAGTTGCAATAATAAGCGACAATAATATTGCCATTGCAATTCGAAAGGTGAGGTATTGAAATAATCCTGCACCCGGAAAATTATATTGTTCTTGCAACCATGTAAAAAAATAGTACAGCATATTATTATTTACTTAATAGTTGAAACATTTCCAATAATACTTGCTTATCATCAAAAGGATGTTTTACACCTTTTATATCTTGATACTTTTCATGCCCTTTACCTGCAATCAAAATAATATCTTGCGGATTAGCCAAACTCACCGCTGTTTTAATAGCCTCTCTTCTATCAACAATTGATATATATTTCCTTTTAGAAGCACTGCTTAACGTTGCTTCCATATCGCTAATAATTTCTTCAGGATTTTCTGTTCTGGGATTATCGCTGGTAAAAATGGCTTTATCGCTTAAGTCGCAAGCAATTTGTGCCATAATAGGACGTTTGGTTTTATCTCTATCACCACCACAACCCACCACCGTTATAACTTGCTCGTTACCTGTTTTTAATTTTTTAATGGTGTTTAAAACATTTTCTAACGCATCGGGTGTATGTGCATAATCAATAATTCCAATAATTGTATTTTTACTAATAGTATAATCAAATCTCCCTTCAGCACCGGAAAGCATACTTAATATTCTTAAAACATCATCTTTATCTTCTCCTAAACAAACTGCTGCACCATAAACAGCCAATAAATTATATGCATTAAACTCGCCAATTAATCTAAAATGAACTTCTTTATCATTTACCAACATTTGCAAACCCGTAAGTGCGTTGTATAAAATTTTGCCTTTAAAATCGGTAACTGTTTTTAAACTATACCAGTACTTTTTAGCGGGTGTATTTTGTAACATTATTTCACCGCGTTTATCATCTTTATTAGAAATGGCAAATGCTGTAGAACTTAATGCATCGAAAAAGCTTTTCTTTACTTTAATATACTCATCGAAAGTTTTATGATAATCTAGATGATCGTGTGTAATGTTACTGAACAAAGCTCCGGAAAACTGCAACCCGGTAATACGATGTTGATGAATTGCATGACTACTGCATTCCATAAAAACGTGAGAACAGTTTGCTTCAACCATTTTATTTAACAGTGCATTTAAACTAATAGCATCGGGGGTTGTATGAGTAGAAGGAATAATTGCATTACCGATTTGATTTTGCACGGTACTAATTAATCCGCAATTGTATCCTAACTCAGAAAATAATTTAAAAAGAACAGTGGCAATGGTTGTTTTACCATTTGTACCTGTTACACCAATTAATTTTAGTTTTGAGGAAGGTTGATCAAAAAAATTGCAAGCTATATATGCAATAGCTTCACTTGCATCGGACACTTGCAGGTAGCAAACGTTTTCTTTAATTTCAACGGGCAACACTTCACATACAATTGCTATTGCACCTTGCTCAATTGCTTTATCAATAAATTGATGACCATCGGCCTGTGATCCTTTAATAGCAACAAATACAGAGTTGGTGCTTACTCTTCTCGAATCAATCTGTACATCTTTTACTTCAATTGCTGTAGATCCTACAACTTGTATTAAACGTACACGATATAATATGTTTTGTAGTTGTTTCAAAATATTAATTCAATTGAATGTTTATAATTTGTCCTTTCGCAATAGGAAGCCCACTCAAAATCGATTGCTCTGTAACCTTTCCTTTTCCCTTAATATTTACTTTCAATCCCATATTTTCACATAAGTATAAAGCATCTTTTAAATTCATTCCCACTAACGATGGCATTGAAGCATCAGTAAAATTTTTATTAGCCAAGGATAACATGCCCCCCGTATTTTGCAGAGAAATAAATTGAGCAGAAGTAGCAGAATCTTTATAATGCCATTGAAGATGTTTAGCAATTTGTAACACATCTTCTTTTGTTGCAGTATATGTAAAGAATGAAGTATCTTTTTTAGCGGTTACTACATTATTGTACGTGTTTTTTCGAACATACGTTGCATATAATCTATCAGCAATTTCTTTAAATACCGGTCCTGCAACACTTGCTCCATAATGGTTTAGTGCATGCGGTTTATTTTTAATTACAACCAAAATGGTATATTGAGGATTATCTGCCGGGAAATAACCTGCAAAAGATGATTGAAAAATTTCATCGGTATACCCTTTATTACCATTTGCTACTAAAGCAGTGCCTGTTTTTCCTGCTACTTTATATGCCGAATTTTTAAAAACTTCTTTTGCTGTGCCTTCTGTACATACCCCTTCTAAACATTCTTTTAATTGTTGCAAAGTAGCATCGCTACATATTTTATCATTAATTGTTACAGGCTCAAAAGCTCTATTCAATTCTCCTTCTTGCTGAATAGTATTTACCAAATAAGGACGCATCATTTTACCATTATTTGCCACTGCATTGTACAATGTTATCATTTGCAAAGGGGTAACTGCAATGTTATAACCGAAGGCCATCCATGGTAAAGAAATAGCACTCCAATAACGGCTACCAGGTTTATATATAATTGCATTTCTTTCTCCAACAAGATCTATACCTGTTAGTGTATCAAAACGCATTTGATGTAGGTGATGAATAAATTGATTGGGTTTATTGCCATAAGCATTGAGCGTTATTTTAGCCATTCCTACATTTGAGCTAAGCTCGAAAGCCTGCTTAACTGTAACATCATATTTGCCATGTTTTTCACTATCGTAAACGGTACTTCCATTTACATGCCATACACCACCTTCTAAATTAACAGGAGTTGTTAATGCTACTTTTTTATCATCTAACAAGCTCATTAATGTTGCTAATTTGAAAGTAGAACCGGGTTCGGTAGGATTGATAGCATAATTAAAATCTTCAAAATAATTATTGGTAGATGTTTTTCCCAAATTAGCAATAGCTTTTATTTTTCCTGTAGCTGTTTCCATAACAATTGCACAACCATGTTCTGCTTCATTGCCAATCATCATTTTCATCAATGCGTTTTCAGTTACTTCCTGAATAAATACATCAATGGTTGTAATAATATCTTTTCCATTTTCAGGTTCTGTTTGTGCATCATCTACCGGAACGCTTACGCCACCTGCAATATATCTAACCAATCTGCTACCAATTTTTCCTTTTAATACGCTATCATAAGTCATTTCCAATCCCACTTTAAAAGAGTCTCTTGCCAACCCAATAGTTCTAAATGCCAATAGTTTATAAGGATTCAAACGAATACTTTTATTCTCTGCAATAAACCCACTTTTATTTTTTCCTAATCGTACCAATGGAAAATTTTTTAGTTGTTGATATTCACGATATGAAATATTTTTCTTCAACAAAAAATATCTATTTTCTTCTTTAAACTCTTGTTGCAAAATTTTTTTGTATCCTCCTGCCGAATTATCTTTAAATAGATCTGCTAATTGTATGCTTAATGAATCAAGATTGTCTTTAAATCTTTTTCCATTTTTTTCTCTCAATCCATCGGCACCAAAATCTATATAAATATCAAACTGAGGAATACTGGTACTCAACATTTGTCCATCTTCACTATAAATTGTACCACGCTCTGCAGCAACTTCTTCAATTTTTTGATGCAAACTATCGCTCATACTTCTCCAATACTTTCCTTGTACTTGTTGTATATAAAATGCTTTACCAACAATTAAAATAGCAACAACAACAACTAATATGTAGCTTAAATAAACTCTCCATAATATGTCTTGCTTTACATCCATTATGCTGATCTATTTTACTGGTTGCAATTGCCTCGGATTTTCGTTACTTAACTTAAGACCTATTGGTGCTACTGCTTTTAAAATTTGCACTTCTTCACTCTTATACATTACTTCACTTTTCAATGTTTTATATTCATATTGCAGCTCTTTCAATTCATTCTGTGTTTTATTTATGTTTCTAATGGTTTTATCAGTTGTATGCCCATTAGCTATATACAAAACAGCTAAAATGCTTAGGAAGAAAAAAAAATTCATATTACCTGTTATCCATTGATATTGAAATAAAGTTTTCAATGGTTTTTTTAATGGATTAGTATTTTTAATTTCTTCTGCCATAATTTTTATCATTTATTTACGCATGCTAAAAAATTCATGTTTATAATTTTTTAGCTACTCTAAGTTTTGCACTTCTACTTCTATTATTTTTTTTCAATTCTTCACTACTTGCTGTTATTGGTTTTTTATTTACCAGCTCAAATACTTTTTCTTCTTTTGTAGTTGAAAAAGGATTTTCTTCTATTTCTTCAAAACTTCCTTTCTTAAAAAAATTCTTTACCAACCTATCTTCTATTGAATGAAAAGTAATTATAGCTGCAATACCTCCGGGCTTTAATACCAATGGCAACTGTTGTAACATTTCTTTTAATGCTCCCATTTCATCATTCACTTCCATTCGCAAAGCCTGAAATACCTGAGCTAAATATTTATTAGGATTGCCTTTTACAACGGCACTTATTAATGCTTTAAACTGTTCAATAGTATTACATGGTGCATTATTGCGTGCCGAAACAATTTGTTTAGCCAAGGTTTTAGCATTAGTTACTTCGCCATATTGCTGAAATAAAAGATGCAATTGTTGTTCCGAATAAGTTGCAATTATTTCTTTGGCACTTGTTGTTGAACGCCTATCCATTCGCATATCTAATGGTCCTTGAAAACGGATAGAGAATCCACGTTCTGATTCGTTAAATTGATGGCTGCTAACGCCCAAATCGGCCAATACGCCATCTACTTCTATAATTTTATGCAATCGAAGAAACCTTTGTAGATGACGAAAATTGTGTGGCACAAAAACAATACGATCATCTTTAGGAACATTTTTTTCTGCATCTGCATCCTGATCGAAAACAATTAATTTACCTTTTGAACTTAATTTTTTTAAAATTCCATTGCTATGACCTCCACCACCAAAAGTGCAGTCTACATAAATACCATTAGGATTAATTTGTAAAGCATCAATCGTTTCATCAAATAATACAGGAACATGATATGCTAGATGATTAGTTAAAGATGAATGCTGATTAGTAGTATTGGTCATTTTCATTCAACTTTTTAGTTTATCATCCAATATTTTTTCCTGACATTACTTCTTTTGCCAAATCGCTGAAAGCTTCTGGCGAAGAATCCTCAAAGAGCTGTTTATACTTACTAGAATCCCATATTTCAAATCGGTCAAGTGCAGCAGCCAAAACAATATCTTTACCCAAGGCTGCAAATTCCTTTAAGGAGGAAGGCAATAACAATCTGCCTGCAGTATCTAATTCAACTTCTGTTGCCCCACCTAAAAATTGACGACGGAATTGGCGTACTTTCGGGTCGAAATCGTTTAGTTGACTTATTTTAGAAATGATTAATTCCCAACTTTTAAGCGGATATAATGTGAGACATTTTTCGAAACCACGGCTTATAATGAAACGCGTTTCTCCTTCGGGCAGTTGCTTTTTAAGCCCGCCGGGAAGTAGAAAACGACCTTTCGTGTCTACCGTTGCTTCATATTCTCCGTGAAATCCGCTCATTTGTGAATAAATGTTTTTAAAATTACCATTTATTGACACAAAATAACACTTTTTCCCACTTTAAATACAAATTTTAACCATTTGTATTTATTAACAGTTTATTAAATTGTTAGAAAGCAATACAGTAAAGACTTTCAACGATTTTTACTGCCAAATTAAAAAACAAGCTGTTAATATCTGTGGATAACAGTGTAAAACCCTTTACAGAAGTACATTACAGTATATTGTACTTTAAAAATTGAAGAAAATGATGCACCCCAAGCACTTAAAAATAGATCCATTTACTTATCCTTTACCGGAAGAAAAAATTGCAAAATATCCATTGCCAATAAGAGATGCAAGTAAACTGCTTGTTTATTCAAATGGCAATATCACCGAAACCATTTATCGGCAATTACCCGAATATCTTCCTACTAATTCTTTGCTGATTTTTAATAATACCAAAGTGATTGAAGCAAGATTATTGTTTAAAAAATCATCGGGAAGCAGTATAGAAATATTTTGCTTAGAACCTGCAAATGAATATAAAGATATTACCACTGCCATGCAACAGCTGCAAACCGTACAATGGAAATGTTTAGTAGGCGGAGCAAAAAAATGGAAAGATGAAATTTTGGTAAAAGAAATACATTGGCAAGAAGAAAAAATAAATTTATTTGCCAAAATAATTGAAAAAAATACCAACTACTTTTTAATTGAATTAAGTTGGAACACAGAATTAAGTTTTGCCGAAATTTTACATGTAGCGGGGGTTATACCTTTACCTCCTTACTTACATAGAGATGCTGAAATAAACGATGCAATAACCTATCAAACTGTGTATGCAATAAATAGCGGCTCTGTTGCCGCACCTACTGCGGGCTTGCATTTTACACAAGAATTACTAAATAATTTAAGTGCCAAAGCAATAAAACAATTATTTGTAACACTACACGTAGGGGCAGGAACTTTTAAACCTGTTAAAGCCATAGAGATGAAGGATCATGAAATGCATGCAGAATTTATACATGTTTCTTACACGCTTATTAAAGCATTAATAGAAGCTATTGATGAAAAAATTATTTGTGTTGGTACAACTTCATTACGTACTATTGAAAGTTTATATTGGATGGGAGTTAAGCTAAGTAAGAAATTAGCAGTTACCAACAATATTAGTATTGAAGATATTGCTGTGCATCAGTGGGATCCTTATGAAATAAAAAATACTATACCGGCCAAAGAAGCCTTATTATGTTTATTAAATTGGATGAAAGAAAATACATTACACGATATAATTACTACAACACAAATTATAATTGCACCCGGCTATCAACTAAAAATAGTAAAAGGATTAATTACTAATTTTCATCAACCAAAATCAACCTTATTATTACTAATTGCCGCAATAGTTGGAGATGATTGGAAAAAAATTTACAACTATGCTTTAGAAAATGATTGTAGATTTCTTAGCTATGGCGATGGATGTTTAATCTGGTATTAATCTTTACTTAAAGGTATTTCTATTGTAAAAATACTTCCTTTACCTAAAGTACTATCAACTTTTATATTGCCTTTATGCGCATCAATTACAGTTTTAACATAACTCATTCCCAATCCAAATCCTTTCACATTATGAACATTGCCGGTATGTGCTCTATAAAATTTTTCAAATATTCTTTTAAGCGATTCCTTACTCATCCCAATTCCATTATCTTCAATATCAATAATCAGTAACTTATTATTAGTACGCGTATAAATTTTAATAATTAAATTTTCTTTAGAATATTTAATTGCATTATCAATTAGATTAGAAATTAAGTTACTGAAATGAACTTCGTCGGCATCAATCAAATCGTTTGTAGCAGTAAAATTATAATTTACAGTTGCATTTTTTTGCTTCAATTGCAAATCATAATTTTCCATTACTTTTTCTATAACATCGTGTGCATGTAGGGTTTCTATATTCAATTGCAATTCTTGTTTTTCCATTAAAGCGGCTTGCAATATAGTTTCTACATGCTTATTCATTCGCTTGTTTTCTTCTTTAATTATACCACTAAAATAATTCATCCTATCTCTATCGTTCATTACTTTTTCATTTCGTATGGCATCAACGGCTAAAGAAATAGTTGCTAAAGGTGTTTTAAATTCATGCGTCATGTTATTAATAAAATCGCTTTTTATTTCGCTTAATTTTTTTTGATTAAGCATTGTTTTTACAGTTATATAAAAAGCGGCAACAATTACAATCATAAATAATGCAGCACCAATTACAATCCATAAAATAGAGCCCCATACTTGTTTATGAAAGTCGGGTATTACAATAATCAGTTGCTCAAAACTTTCGGCAGGTGAAAATTCGGATAATGAATTGGAGGGTAGAATGGGCGAAAAGAATTGTTCATTTTTTACGCTATCTATATATTCTTTTTCAAAATCTTTTGTTTGCATTTCATATTCACCATTGGCATCAATTACTGCAAAATCGAAATTGAGTTGCTCTAATTCTTGCTTATTAAGTTCTATTCTTAATTTACGATAAATATCTTGTTGAGAGAAGCGATCTTGTACTTCTAAAGGTTTAGTAAGTTTAGATAAATCAATACCGCCAATGGAAAAATTAAACCCCGGTCTTTTAGTTATTTTTATTCTGGGTGTAGCATGTAAATATTTACCCAACTCTTCTGATACCGATAATCCTGCATTAATTACTTTGTTATGAATTTGCTCGTGCCTAACCTTCAATAAATTTTTTAACCAAGATACCTGCAAAGCAATTAAGCCAAAAAGAGACAATGAAATTAGTATAATAATTAATGGTAGCGTTTTTTTCATTACAACAAATATAAAAGCTATATTGAAAATTTAAGTTGATAATATTACAGCTTTATCAAGCATTTAACGCATTAGTATAAATAGTTTTTATAATTATAACTAAAATCTTAATTTCAAAATATGATTACAATAGAAGCAGGTACCTTATTAGTTTCCGATCCATTTTTAAAAGATCCCAATTTTGCCAGATCGGTTATATTGGTTTGTGAACATGAGGCCGAAGGTAGTTTGGGTTTTGTGCTAAATAAATTACACAACCAAAAATTAGGCGATTTAATTACGGATCTGGAAGGCGTGAATTTTCCTGTATTTTATGGTGGTCCGGTTCAAATAGATACATTGCATTTTTTACATCATCGCCCAGATATTATTGAAGGTGGCATACCTATAACAGATGGTATTTTTTGGGGAGGAGATTTTGATAAAGTGGTAATGCTTATTCAAGAAAATAAGTTACCTACATCAGATATTCGGTTTTATATTGGTTATAGTGGATGGGCCGAAGGACAATTAGTGAATGAATTAACTGAAAAAACTTGGATTACACATCCGGCTACACGTAAATTAATTTTTGGAAATAAAGAAACGTTATTGTGGAATACGGTTTTAAAAGAAATGGGAGGAGAATTTGCTCAACTTGCCAATTACCCTATCGATCCGCAACTTAATTAAACTTTTTCTTTACAGCCGGGTTGGCAAATTTGTGCAATGCGCTATCGGCTAATTTTTTTCCATACGCATATACCGAATCCATCAATGCTTTAAATTTATCGGGGTGCTCTTCATAATAAGCAAAACTGTTATAGAATTGTGCTTTTGATATATGATGAATTTCTAACACCTTCTGATACGCTTTTACATTATTACTCTTAATTTTTCGAAACGTTGTATCCATTACGCCTTGCACATTATTCCATTCATCTGCAATTAAAAAATCTAATATAATTACCTTCATAGAATCCTGTGGAAGAATATTAGCAGGTGCTTTAACTTTATTACAGCTACATGCAACAACTAAAATTATTGCACTAAGTATTATTTTAAATTTCATTTTAAATCTTCTTTATAATTAGCAGCATTAGCAATGTCTAATTTACTTAACACATCTACTGCTTTTAATTTTTCATTGGTTGTTCCATTTTTAAATATTCCAACCAACTCAGTGTATTTTGTTTGTAAAAAAAATTCAACAAACATGGTGTTCGGATACTCTTTATTAAAGGCTTGCAATTGTGTTAAAGCTTGCAATATATTAGTGCGTGCTTCTTTTTCTGCATCATACATTTTATCTAAACCGGCTCTATAATAAGAGTATATCACATCGTGCAAAATATTATTACGAGCATTTCGTAAATTATCTGAAAGCCAATATCTGTTTCTTAATCCATCAAATGCCCTCCAACCATTAATACTACTACTTTCGGGTGCATTATTTACAATATTTTGCATTTTTTGAAAATACATATCTCCACCCTTCGGTGAAAAAGAATCGTAATCTAATGCTATAATTAAGTAAGCATAATAAGCAAGCACTGCGGTTAAATTGGCAGTTAATGCATCTGTTCCTTGCACTCTATTTTCATTAAACTCTATGGGCTGATATTCAACATACCGAAAGCTAAAATCTTGGTCTTGAAAATTGATTAATGCTGCCTGATAGGTTGAATTATAAACAGGTCTTGCTGCTTGAATAATAATAGAGGCTTTATATACTGTGGGTTCAATAATAGATTCTAAATTAATTAAAATATTGCATTGAATTTTTTCATTCTCGCTAAAAATGTCGTTTGTCCATTTACGCCCATTTAAGAAATTGGTAAGATGAGTTTGCAGTGTATTAAATATTTTTTTATCAACCGTAGTATTAATTCTGCTTGCATTAATACTAACTTTCGATTGTAATTCTTGTGCATTAAGTATTGCAACATTCAATACAAGAAATAAAAAAAGAGGAGTTTTATACATATACACAAAGAAATGATATTGCAAGTAACAAAAA
>JAKAJX010000301.1 GCA_021824855.1 Bacteroidota bacterium
TTATTAATTGAAAGTTTCATACAATAGATTTTATGGTTATATAATTGGTTTTTATGTACTTATTTATTTTTAAGTGTTACCGAAAATTTTAAAACAATATCATTTCCTGTTTTTATTGTACCCATCATAAAAGTGGGTGGAGTAATACCATATTCTTTCATACTAATTTGCTTAGAACCGGAAACAGAAATGCTTTTGTCGGGATTTATTTTGGCAATTGCGTCAACATTGGTAATGATGGTTGTTCCTGCAATGGATAATTTTCCGGTAGTTTTAATAGTGCCATCTGCCGCAACAGATGCAGATACTAAATGATAGGTAATTGAAGCAACTTTATTTGTTTTTAATGCTTTATACGCATTCTTATCCATGGCAGTAAATTCGCTTTTTAAACTTTCTGCAGGAACATTTACAGACAAAGCATGCAGCTCATGCAATCGCCCTACATTATTCAATGTAAACACAGCTTCAACTTCGCCTTTCGCTCCTTTCATATCCCAATCGTGTAAAGTAGATGTACCACTTATTATTAAGGATATATCATCTTTTGCATGATATTTAATTTGTTGAGCCGAAACAGATAAAAATAAAAACTGAGAGAGTAGTATACACAAAGCAATATTGCACCATTTAGGTAGATGATTTTTTTTCATAGCCGTAGTTTTTAATTTTGGTTCTTATATTCGATGATCATCTAAACTGAGTGCAAGTTAGCGTTGTAACAATGGCTGCTAAATGATAGTAATCACTATTGACTGTGATATTAGTCACTCACAAAACTGACGAATATCATCAATCTCGCAAGCAATTTGGAGTACATTTTATTGAAGTAACAACATCAATCCCATACCGTTAAATAGAAATAACCAATTCCTTTTAAGGCTTTTCTGAAACATCAAATTGAATAATAAGGTTGTGATTTAGATCAGATTCAACGCTGTATTCTTTTCTGTTGCCATACGCATCTGTAACAACCATTAATGCAGAGTTGGGTGGAATAGTACCTTCATTTTCGGCAAAAAGAATCAGTTCATTTTTTTTAGATTTTTCAATAGTAACAGTGAAACTAATTGGTTCAGTTACTTTTAATTCTTTCTTAAATACCATCAATTTGCCATTATACACAACAGAAATACTATCGTGATCGAATACGCCATTATCGAACAAATTAATGTGCAATTGCTTCGATGCAGCATGCATTGTTAGTACTTTGCCTGTAGACCTACTTAGTATTTTTTGTAGAACAATATCTTCAAACGAATGATACGTATACAAATGTTCTTTAGCTTCTTTATTTGTATTGAGAATATTAGATTGGTCTTGAATTGATAGTAATAAAGTATCAATATCCAATTCATTTCCGCTCGGAATCCACTTTGGAGAAGCAGCAGAAGTTAGTATAATATCCGCTCTTCTATTTACTTGCTGTTTAACTGTATCGTAAGTAATATCATCTTTACATGGCAATAGCAAATGCCTGTATCCATAATAATCTATAACAATTCTTTTTTTACTGATACCGTTTTTTCTAAATATTTTTCTAATCGCTTTTGCTCTATTTTTAGAAAGATGCAAATTATATTTATCAGTTCCCTTACAATCGGCAAAAGCAGCAATTACTAATTTAATATTTTCATTTGCTTTTAAAGTTGCAATTGCCTCACGCAATAATTTTTCATCTTGTGTGCTATAATCAATACGTGTTTGATTAAAATAAAAATTTGCAGAAAAACGTTGTATTGTTTGCTCATTTAAAGAATCTACAACATGTTTCTTCCAATAGGTATAATCATTTTTATTGTCTAACTTATTATCCAAATTTTCTGATTCTTGCAAAGAAGAATCATGTACGTTCCATTGATACACATAATCTGGCTTAGCTTCTTCTTGATGTGGCTTATTAGGTGTAATTGAAAATATTTCTAAACAACAACTCGATAATCTATCCGAACTAACCAAAATGCTATCGGGATGATGCAGAACTTCTCTATAATAAACATCATCTTTTACCGAATTAATAGGATATGGCATGATGGAATCAGTTCTCCAAACATTCGTAATTGGTGTACCGGTAATTTTATGTACATCTAATCCTCCCATTCCTGTTTTGCCATCCGAACTAAAAAATAAAGTAGTTGCTCTGCTCTGATAAAATGGTGACACTTCATTATAAGATGTATTTACAGAATCGCCTAAGTTAAAAGAAGCATTTACCGGTAATCCATTCTTTAAAGAAACACACCAAATATCGTATTTACCAAACCCTCTCGGTTTATTGGATGAAAAGAATAAAAAATCTTGATTACTACTTATAAATGGATCTTTAGAATTATATCCTTTCACATTTACCGACGTATCTAATAAAACAGGATTAGACCAATTATCATTGATGCTTTTTCGCGTTGCAGTATAAATGGCATATTTATTTTGATTGGCAATATAAGTTTCCTTCCATCCTGTAAAATAAATGGTTAATCCATTGGCCGAAAGACAAGACGCACCTACATCTAAATTAGATATTCCAAAATGAATTTGTTGCAGATGAGAGCTATTTGCTGATGCGATAAATAAACGTGATGGATAATTGATAGTTTGATGATGAGAGGTATCTAATCTCGAACTTGTAAAAACAAATGTTGTATCATTTATTACATCTGGTGCATAGTTAGATCCATCTGCATTAATTAATGCATCTAACCTATTTACATGATATTTTACAGAAGTAGCATTTTGCTGCTGCAAAACATACGTACAATTATTTTTAATTGATATTGCCAACTGCTTTAATTGATCATTTTTAGTATAGCCTGCAATAAATTTAGAAACATCCTCTATGGCTAATTCGGGTTTGTTATTAGCTAATAAACAAACAGATGACCATAAATAAGCCGCTTCTCTAGGATTATCTTCAATTGAAAAATAAGTTTGATAAGCAGCCCATGCATCTGTATAATTTTTATACAGTCTATCCGATTCTGCCATTTGATAAATTAAATTTCCAACTACAGTTTCACTTAGTTGTTTTGTATAACCACCACTTCTTGCATTAGGGGTATAGGGTAAAACTATTTTTTTATTTAGGGTAGCACTATCTTGCATGGCTTCTTCAAATGCTTGCTCATATATTTTTGCTGCAGCATAATAATTTTGCTTTTTATAAAACAACTCATCTGCCTGAGCTTTATGCAATTTCCAAGACTGTGCATAAATGGAAATATTATTACCTATTATTACTAACACAAACAAAGCTATTTGTGCCAATTGTTGTTTATATTTTTTTATAATCTTGGACATACAAATTTAGGCTCATCAGCCTTTTTGGTATTTTTATGCGTATAACTAAAAGATATTTCATACGCTCCTTGATAAGAATTGGTATTTCTCAAAGGAGATATATTTACATCATAACTTAATCCAATAAAAAATTCTTTTATCCTCAACCCAACATTGGCAGTTACTGCATCTTGCAGCCGATAAGATGTTCCAACAATAAAATCTTTTTCTTCATCAACCATAATTGAGCTATATACTCCTGCAGCTATTTCGCGGGCAGTACCTTGTTGTATATATACCAAATGAGGCGTGATATCAAGTATTGGTGAAATATTAATTCTTGCACCACCATTTACCACATACCTAAATGGAACATGATCGGCTGAAGATCCTGTTAGAAAACTATTAGAAGGATTATTAAAATGATATATACTCATTCCAAAAAAAGGATTCAATCGCTTA
>JAKAJX010000260.1 GCA_021824855.1 Bacteroidota bacterium
GGAGAAAGTGTTGACGATAACAACAATGCCATTATTGTGTTGCGTTGTGCCTTTGTTGATTTTGGTAAATTGCAAAAAGCTTTGGAAGATAAAAATTTAACACCAATTAGTGCAGAGTTGGAATGGATTCCAACAACAACTGTTCCTGTAACCGATGAGCAGGCCGAAGATGTTAGTAAATTAATAGAACGTTTGGAACAAGATGAAGATGTAAATAAAGTGTTTCATAATATGGGATAATTTTTTTACTCCCCTACCATAAAACCATCTTGCTACAATGAATGAATTAAATACCTTAAAAAATTCGGTTATTTTATTTGATGGTATATGTAATTTGTGCTCGGGTAGTGTACAATTTGTTGTAAAAAAAGATAAGCATCAATTTTTTAGATACGCTTCTTTACAAAGTCAATTCGGACTAACTGTATTGCAACATTTTTTTCATACTAATCAAAATTTGCAATCGGTAGTTTTATTAGAGAAAGGAAAAATTTATACAAAATCTACCGCCGCTTTACGCATTGCAAAACAACTTATATTTCCATGGAACTTACTGTATATATGCATTATTATACCTGCATTTATACGAAATGGATTGTATAATTTAATTGCCCATAACAGGTACCACTGGTTTGGAAAAAAAGATACCTGTTACCTACCACAAAAAGAAATTGCTCATTTATTTTTTACCTAATTTTTTACTTCAAATTGGTTGCATTAACGCGAGATGGCGTATCTTTTCCACTAATAATTGTTTGCGAGCTGATAGCTATGGCTTTAATAATTTCTGTCATATTAGCTATGTTTAACGTTGTTATTTCATCGGTTAATTGATGGTAATTAGGTTCATTATCCATTTTAGAAGTTGAAATGGTATGAGCCGGAACACCTTTTATAGCCAACGTAGCATTATCGGAACGATAAAACAAATTCTCTTCCGTATATGGATCCGGATAAAAATTAAATTGAGAACCTTTTAAATTGCTTTGCAAAATTTTTCCCATATCTGTTTTATCATAACCGGTGATGTATGCAGAATTCTTTCCCCATTTACTTTCGGTACCAATCATTTCAATATTAAACATTGCTTTCACGGCATCGGGATTAAATTGATCTGAAAAATAAGCAGAACCATATTCACCAATTTCTTCGGCAGTAAAGGCAGCAAAAATTAATGTTCGTTTATTATTATGCAATTGAGAAAAATATTTTGCCAGCATAATAACGGCCGTAGTGCCCGCCGCATCATCGTTGGCACCATTATAAATAGAATCGTTGTTAATGGCTTTACCAATACCTAAATGATCGTAATGACCGGAGAAAATAACATATTCATTAGGCAATTCTTTTCCGCGTAAAATACCTACCATATTACTTAAAGGCATTTCGGTAAAAACTTGTTGTGCTTTTAATTGAAAATGTTCGGGATTGGTTTGATCTGTTAAAACTAAAATAGTGGAAGCTGCATTTTGTAAAAACTGTCTCAAATAATAATTTAATCGAGGAAAATATGCTGAGAAAGAAGTATCAACAAAAATGATTTGATTGTGATGTACTTGCAGTAATTGTAATAAATGTGTGAAAAAATCGCTATCGTTTTTTGTAATGGCAACTTTTGTATAGCCTGAATTTTCATTAATATCTAACAACTTTTCGGGAGAACGAATTAAGAAATGACCGGCAGGAATTTCTTTTCCTTCTAATTGCAAACTGGCATTACTGCTTTTTAGTTTCAGCATCATAAAATTTTGACGATAGCTGCTACCATCTGTTTCTAACGGTTGCAAACCTGCTTTTTTAAATTGATCTTCAATAAAAACAGCAGCTTTTTCTATTCCCGGCGTAAATACTTTTCTGCCTTGCATTTCATCGGAAGATAATTTTTTTTCAATGCGTTCAACCTCCGTTTTATTGATGATAGAATTAATATTTTGTGCAAATAAAAAAGGGGTTATTATTGACAATAACCCCATTAAAAGTATTTTTTTCATACTAACAATATTGATTATATAAAATTTACAAGCTCATCATTTCTTTAAATTTAACTGTTTGTCTTCTGCTAACTTCAATTTTTTCGCCACCTTTTAAATCTACCAATAATCCTCCATTAAAATAAGGTTCAATTTTTTCAATCCATCGTAAATTAATAATATGCTTTCTGTTGGCACGAAAAAACATTCTTTCATCTAATCTTTCTTCCAATGCGTTTAACGATTTTAAGATGAGTGGTTTATTATTGGCAAAATATACTTTGGCATAATTGCCTACGCTTTCAAACAAACGAATTTCTCCCAATTTTACAAACCAACAACGTTCACCATCTTTTACAAATACTTGATCATTTTCGGTTAATGGACCTCTATTAAAAACGCCATTCATGCCGGCACGTTCTTTCTGAATTTCATCCTGCAATTTTTGCAAGGCATCGGTTAATCGTTTTGGTTCAATTGGTTTTAACAAATAATCTAATGCATTAACTTCAAAGGCTTTAATGGCATATTCATCGTAAGCAGTTGTAAAAATTACTTTAGGCGATTTTTCCATTTCGGCCAATAAATCGAAACCGGTTTTGCCCGGCATTTGAATATCTAAAAAAATTAATTCGGGATTAAACATTTCAATTTTTTCTAACCCTTCCGATGCATTAGCGGCTTCTTCAATTATTTCAATTTCTGGATGCGTTTGTAATAATTTTTTTAACTCATTGCGAGCTAAACGTTCATCATCAACAATTATAGCTTTAATTGGCATAATGAAAAAAATTTATTTCGGTACTTTAAAATTAAATTAATCTATTGTTATTGGTAAAATAACTTTTGCTTCAACTATTGTTTCTTTAATTTCTTTTAATGCAAAAGTGGCTTTACCTGCATATAATATTTTTAATCTGTTTTGTGTGCTTGCTATTCCAAAACCTTCACTGTTAATTGTAGCTTGTAGTTTACCCGAATTTTGAACAATCAATTCATGATGATCATCTTTAAAAACAGAAATAATTCTAATTATTCCTCCATTTACTTGTTTGCTTATTCCATGTTTAATAGCATTTTCTACTAAGGTTTGGAGCATCATAGGCGGAATAATTTGATCCAAAGTATCTTCATCAATATCATATTCTACTTGCAACCTATCTTCAAACCGAATGTATTCTAATGCTAAATAATCTTTTACAATATCTAATTCTTTTTCAAGAGAAGTAAATTCTAATTTCTCTGTTTGCATACTGCTACGCAACAGGTTACTTAATTCGGTAATGGCTGTTCTGGCACGTTCCGGATTTTCATCCACTAAAGCACGAATACTGTTTAGTGCGTTAAAAATAAAGTGTGGATTAATATGTGATTTGATGGTTTTTAATTCCAACTCTTTAACTAAAGATTCCAATTTCACTTTATCAATTTCTTGCTGTCTGGCTGATTCAACATAATGCCAAACAATATAAATGGAAACCCATATTATAATAATGGGTGTATCGTTGGCTAAATTAAAAAAGGCACGTTTTTGAAAAGAAATTTTTCGTTCAGGATCATACAACTTAAACCATTCTACAATTGCACTATCGGTAAAACTATATACCAAACATATTATAATAACAAAGAAAACCAATAAGGCCCATCTACTTTTATTTTCCGAAGGTTTTAATTGAAGAACAAGAATAATTTGGCGAAGAATATGTGTAAAAACGATACCCAATAAAATAGATACAATGA
>JAKAJX010000171.1 GCA_021824855.1 Bacteroidota bacterium
TCTACTGATAAAAATATTTTATCTGCTAACAAGGGTAGTGCCGATATGTTACATAATAAAATAATTTCCATTGGCAGCCGCAAAGAAATTATACCCATAAAAAATAATTCTACAGCAATATCATCTACCATCAACTCTAGTGAAAAAAACAAATGGAATGCTATTACAGAAAAAGAAATTGCTTTAAACAATGCCAATTTTATTTCTCATCAAGAGTTGGAAACAATTAAACTAAGTAATATTAGTTTACCTATTGTACATCAACCAAAAAGTATTAATCAAATTATACAACCTGTAACTTTTCAAGTTAATAAAAGCAATTCAGCTCTTATACATCGCAAAAAATTTCAACCACAACTTTCAGTAACAGCTTTTGTAGCACCTCAAATTACACAATACAATTTAAAAACTAATCCCGCTATAATAGTACCCTATCAAACGCAAGTATATCATCAAATAGAAGAAGAAGAAAAACAACAACCTTCTTCATTTTCTGCAGGTTTATTGCTTACTTATCAGTTTACAAAAAAATGGAGTGTACAAACGGGTATCAATTTTTCATCTACTGTTATAGATATTAATCCTTCTATCATTTATGCCAGTGCCGATGCAAATGGTGCTGTAAAATATAGGTACAATGTTTCATCGGGTTATGTTTATGTTTTACCGGCATTTAGCAGTAATCCCAAAATTGGCGATAGTTTATTTGTAACATCTGCTAAACACACTTTGCAGTATATTAATATTCCTGTAACAATGGGTTATACTTTTCAAAAACAAAAAATAGCTATTACACCCAGTGTTGGAATAGGTTTTAATTTTTTAACATCGGGATTAATTGAAACTAATTTCGAAAATAGTTCTCAACGAGAAAGTGAAACACTAAGTAATATAGAAGGATTAAGAAAATCCTATATCAATATGCTGTTGTCTGTAAATGTGCAATACCCAATTACCAATAAAGTATCGCTGAGTTTTACACCATTATATAATTTTGCAATTAACTCTATTAATAAAAATAATATTGTGCAATCATTCCCTTATAGCTTTGCAATAGCTGCCGGCATGATGTATAAATTTTAATAAGTAGTACTTAATTAAATTGTTGATTGATGATTTAAATACTACAATTTTTTTATTTCAATATTCCTAAACCAAACATCATTACCATGATCTTGTAATGCAATTTTTCCCTCATGGTATATTCCAAATCCGGGCATGGTTTTAAATTTACTTTTAGATACCATTTTATTCCATTCCTCATTCCATAAAGTTGTTTCAACCACTTTTGTTCCGTTTAGAAATAGTTGAAGGTTTCCATTATTACAAATAATTTCGGCTTTATTCCATTCTCCCACAGGTTTTACGGTTTCTTTACTGCATGCAATTAAATCGTACAAATCGCCTGCACGATGTTTATAAATTTTACCATCTTCATGTCCATCATTATCTAAAACCTGCATTTCTAATCCTGTTCTAAATGTATAATCATACTTAGCAGTATCTTCATGTACTAAAAAAAGAATACCGCTATTTCCATTTTTCGATATTTTCCATTCTACTTTTAAATCAAAATTTTTATACTCATCGGTTGTAACCAAATCGCCTGCAACTCTATTGTTATTTGTGGTATTTAAATGTAACGAACCATCTTTCTCAATCATCCAAGAACTGCCAGCCACTTGCTTTCCGTAAGTATGCCATCCGTTTAAATTTTTTCCATTCAAC
The DNA here is from genome assembly GCA_021824855.1 of Bacteroidota bacterium. Lineage (GTDB taxonomy): Bacteria > Bacteroidota > Bacteroidia > Chitinophagales > Chitinophagaceae > JAKAJX01. The sequence goes on from JAKAJX010000171.1 coordinate 1,729, forward strand.
AATTTTATCCAACCTTCATTTGATTGAGCTGAACAAAATAAGTGTATAGATGAAAATAATATGAAAAGAAAGAGTATGCGCATTTTTAATTTTTAAGTAATAAAATATATTTTACCATTTGTTCTGCATCGGCTTGAGACAATGTAGGATGTGGTTGCATAGGAATAGCACCCCAATTACCTTGCCCACCTTTAATTACTTTTTCTGCTAATGTAGTAATATATTTTTCGGAATATTTTTTGGCAACATCTTTATACGCCGGACCAACTAATTTTTCCGATACTTTATGACAAGTTAAACAATCGGACTTTGCAATTAATGCCAATCCTTTCTGATAATCGGGGTTTGAACTTATATCGGTAGTTTGCTCGGTTCCCGGTGCTTGTTTAGTTTCATTACTTCCACAAGCGGCTATTACTGTTGCAGCTGCAATAACTATAAAGTATTTTTTCATTAATGCTAAATTTTGTACAAATGTATTTTTAAATAGGTAAATAATAATTAGCTAATTCCTAAAATTTGCTTATTAAAATTTTCATCTGCTTTTGCTCCCGCAAAATCATCGAATGCTTTTTCTGTTACACGAATAATATGATTGTTAATAAATGTTGCTCCTTCTTTTGCACCATCTTCCGGGTGTTTAATGCAACATTCCCATTCTAACACGGCCCATCCTGTATAATTATATTGGGCAAGCTTACTGAATATTCTTTTAAAATCAACCTGCCCATCGCCGGGTGAACGATAACGCCCTGCTCTATTTATCCAACTTTGATACCCGCCAAAAGTGCCTTGTTTTCCGGTTGAATGAAACTCGGCATCTTTTACATGAAACGCTTTAATACGTTCATGATAAAAATCTATGTATTGAATATAATCTAATTGCTGCAAAACAAAGTGAGAAGGATCGTATAAAAGGCATGCCCGTGGATGATTGTTTACTTTTTCTAAAAACATTTCGTAGGTTATTCCATCAAACAGATCTTCGCCCGGATGTATTTCGTAACAAACATCTACTCCGCATTCATCAAAATAATTCAAAATAGGTGTCCATCGCTTGGCTAATTCTGTAAAACCTTGCTCTACCAAACCTTCGGGCCTTTGGGGCCATGGATGAAAAGTATGCCATAATAATGCACCACTAAAAGTTGCATGAGCTTTTAATCCCAAATTTTGCGATGCTTTTCCGGCGTACATAAGTTGCTGAACAGCCCATGCTTGCCTTGCTTTCGGATTTTTTTTAATTGTATCTGGTGCAAATGCATCAAATAAATCGTCATACGCCGGATTAACAGCAACTAATTGTCCTTGTAAATGTGTTGATAGTTCCGAAATTTCTAAGCCATAACTATTAATTTTTCCTTTCAACTCATCGGCATACATTTTACTTTCGGCCGCCTTTTGTAAATCAATTAATCGTGCATCCCAAGTAGGAATTTGAATAGCTTTATAACCCAATGCTGCTGCCCATTTACAAATAGCATCCAAACTATTAAATGGCGCTGTATCACCCATAAATTGAGCTAAAAAAATTGCAGGACCTTTTATTGTAGTCATAGTTGTATTATTTATTTGGCAATAGAACTACTATCAAGCTTCCGTTGCGTCGCACACTTGTACGGCAACAAACTATTCAGCTTTTACATTTCAAATTTTGTCCATTTTTTATCCGATTGTGCAGAAGCCACCGCAACATCTATAAAAGCCATTCCTCTAACACCATCATGCACCGAAGGAAAATCTAACATTTCCTTTGATGGCATTGTTCCGTTCATTTTTGCAGTTAGTGTTAAAGCAAAGTTTCTGTAAATATTAGCAAATGCTTCCAAATATCCTTCCGGATGCCCGCCCGGCACTCTAGCATTATGTGTAGCATAAGTGCTTAACCAATTGGTATAATTAGTACCTGCACGTAAAATTTGAGTAGGTGCATCCAACCATTTTACTAATAAAGTATTGGACTCGTGCTGATACCATTC
>JAKAJX010000204.1 GCA_021824855.1 Bacteroidota bacterium
ACATAATCGGAACGGAAAATTCCTTTTTTAAAAATATCTTCTAAGGTGATGGATTTGTTTTGTGCTAATGTAGCTAACGGAATAACAAACAGTAGTAATAATATTTTTTTCATTGTCGATGTTTTGAATGGTAAATTTAAATGATTGATTGATAGTAAAACATAGTAGAATAAAAAAATCCTCCATAAACTTATGGAGGATTTTTATGATAGAAATTATTATTTTATGAAAGATACATGAGCTTGTAATATTCATCGGCCATGCGATTACTATCGAACTGAAATCTAACATCTCTCATACCGTTTTTCATAATTTGTCTCCAAGTATCATAATTATCATAATACAATGGAACAATTTGTTGCTCTAAAATTTCATACAATTTATTCAAATCATATTCATCTTGTTCATGCACACTCATATTTTCATAATCGGCTTTAGGAACAACAAATCCATTATTGCCTTGATTTACAAATTCCGGTATCCAGCCATCATCGGTTGAAAAGTTAACTGCACCATTCATAGAAGCGGTCATGCCACTTGTGCCCGATGCTTCTCTTGGTACACGAGGATTATTTAACCAAACATCGGCTGCTTGTTTTAAGCGTTTGCTTAAAGCCAATTCGTAGCCAACCAGTACAGCAACATTTTTATAGTTTTTACTTAAATGCACCAAATTATTAAATTGCCCAATTGCAGGATAATCAACAGGATAAGGTTTTCCTGCCCAAATTATTTGTACCGGATGTTTGGGATGATTTAATAATTTTTCGAAGCGTTCTAAATTTTGTGTAAGAAAATCGGCACGTTTGTAGCCTGCAAAACGGCGAGCCCAAACAATGGTTAAAACATTTGGATCGAAAATTTTACCGGTTTGATCTGCAACAATTTCAAAAGCACGCTTTTTTAAATGATTTTTTCTATCATCAAATGCCAAATCGTTTCCATCTTCCATAAATTTATAGAGATGCTTATCGGCCCAATATCTCCAGTTTTGTGCATTGGTAATAGAAGTTATTTCGCAAATATTTTCGTATTTACTCCACATTTGTCGGCTTACCTCTCCATGTAAAACGCTTACTCCATTTGCTTTACGGGCAAAACGAAGTGCAGCTAAGGAGTGGTTAAATTGATCATCATAATTACCCGTAACTTTTCGTACTTCATCTAAACTTAAGCCACAGAAATAGCTCATTTTATGGCAAAGATAAATATCGTGTTTTTCGTTACCTGCTTCTTCCGGTGTATGGGTAGTAAAAACTAAATGTTCTTTTACTTTTTCAATGCTCTTAAATTTATTTAATAAATAAAAGGCCGATGAAATGCCATGTGCTTCATTTAAATGATATACATCCGGATTGAAATTTAATTCATCAATCAATTTTGCACCACCTACACCCAATAATATAAATTGAGCTACTTTGGTAGCAACATTCGCATCGTATAAGCGATGAGAAATGGTTTGCGATACATAATCGTTTTCAGGAAGATCGGTACTTAATAAAAATAAAGGAGCACTTTTAAATGTTTCCGGATTTAAGTACCATGCTTTAACCCAAACAGGATGGTCATGAATTAATATCTGAAACTTTACGCCGGTATCTTCTAAAAACGAGTATTGTTTTTCCATCCACGATGGCTGTAAAGATTGGTCTTGATTACGTGTTTGGTCGTAATAACCATATTTCCATAAAATACCAATACCAATCATATTTTGTTTTAGCTCGTAAGCACTGCGTAAATGCGATCCCGATAAAAATCCTAAACCTCCACTATATATTTTTAATGGTTGATGAATAGCAAATTCCATTGAAAAATAAGCTGCCTTTTTGGAGTATTGTTCACTGATTGAATAAGGAACCTGAAAACTTCTAAAATTCATAAATGGGTTGTTTCGTTCAAAAATTAAAAATGCAATATAATTGTTTTTTCTAAATGTACTTTTTACACATTAATTTAGGTCTAAAGTAATTGTGTAGAAATGATTAGTTTAAAGATGCAGAAAAAAGTTGGAAAACTTTTATGCAAACGATTGTTGTTAAATATTTTATGGTAAAGACTATTTTTTGTGTATTGATTTTATCTCTTTTCTTTTGGTATAAGTATCGTCAAAAAAACAATTCATACCTCGTCTATTGCCGCAACTACCTTTTTCTTTTACAGTTAATTCGTTTTTTGTAAATATAAAATCAATTACACAAGGATCTCCATTTTCCTGATAGATTCCTTTGGTAGCTGTTTTTAATTGTAATATTCCTTTTAATTCTCCGGTGCAGGCACCTTCATTTTTCTCGAAATGAATAAAGAAGCTATAGGTATTTAAGTTTTTTCCATCTCTTACCGAAACAAAGTTTCTGTTATTAATAATATAGTTACCGCTGTACTTATTTTTTTTTGACAAAGTATCTATGGGATCTATAATAGCTGTTTTAGCAGGATCTTCATTTCCATCATTAATAACTACCATAAAATTTTTATTATTATATACCCATCCAATTCGGGTAAATAATAATTGCTTATCGGAGTTGGTTTTTTCTTGGCTAATTAAAAAAGTAGGTTCTTTATTAATGTTTACGGAATGACTGTAATCATCGTTATTAATATTGCTTAAAAGCGTTTTGGAGCTTAAGTAATTATATTTTTTATTCAATACAAATACAGTTAACTCATTTTTTTTATGAGACGATATAGTAGCCAATAAATAAATTTCTTTTTCTTTTTCAATTTTGCCTACGGGATGAATAGTAATATTATGCGAAGATGCTGAAGTGGTATGTAAAGCACTATCCGGAATAAATTGAACAAATGCTTTATAGCCTATAACAACAGTATCGGCAAACTTAGTAAAATTAGTATCGGCTGCAGTAAAAGGAAGCGATAAAACTGGAAACGCAGCAATAAAATCGTTTATTTTTACAGGGCGTTCGCCTGAAAGGTCAACTTTTTTTTCTTTGCAGGAAATTACAACAACAGCAGCTATTAGAAATATCCATTTTTTCATGTAGCAAATTTAAGAGGATAAATGTAGTGTTTCTGTTGTAAGTTTAAAATGCAGATTTATTAAGGTTATGTTGCATTAGTTTAAATTAAAATAATGAAATTACAGCGATACCATACCGATAATTCTTTAGCCGATGTACACGAAACGGTTGATACAGCTGCACCTAATAGCGGAATTAAACGTATGCTGGCATATATTGGTCCTGCTTATTTGGTAAGTGTAGGGTACATGGATCCGGGTAATTGGGCAACAGATTTGCAAGGTGGTGCTCAATTCGGTTATCAGTTAATATGGGTTTTATTAATGAGTAATTTAATGGCTTTGTTATTGCAAAGCTTAAGTGCCAGATTAGGAATTGTTAGAAGAAGAGATTTGGCACAAGCTAATCGGGAAGTATATCCGCCATTGGTTAATTTCTCTTTATATATTTTGGCCGAAATAGCCATTGCAGCTTGCGATTTAGCCGAAGTGTTAGGTATGGCTTTGGGTATTCATTTATTAACCGGATTACCCATTTTATGGGGTGTTGCTATAACCGTACTCGATACACTCTTATTACTGTGGTTGCAGAATTATGGTATTAGAAAATTAGAAGCTTTTATCATTGCATTAGTTGCTGTTATTGGAATTTCTTTTTTAATTGAAATTATTTTAGCACAGCCTGCTTATAATACGGTAATAAAAGGATTTATTCCTTCGGCTCT
>JAKAJX010000125.1 GCA_021824855.1 Bacteroidota bacterium
AAATCGCTACCACTTAAACTAAAGAAAGGTACTTGAGCTTCGCCGGCCATTGCTTTGGCCAATAATGTTTTACCGGTGCCTGGAGGTCCAACTAATAAAGCTCCTTTAGGAATTTTACCACCAAGTGAAGTATATTTTTTAGGATTTTTTAAGAAATCTACTATTTCCATTACTTCAACTTTGGCTTCATCTAATCCTGCTACATCGGTAAATGTGATATTTACTTTGGTACCGCCTTTATCGAATAGTTGGGCTTTAGATTTGCCAATGCTAAAAATACCTCCTGGTCCGCCGCCACTTGCACCACCACCCATTTTACGCATCATTAATACCCATAAACCAATTACAACTACCATTGAAATTACGGTATTGGCAATTGGCCCCCAATATTCGGGCTCGGTATTGGTAATAATTTCGGGTTGTGGAATATTAGGATGACTTGTAAAGAAATCTTTCAAATCGTCTCTAAATACTTTCCAATCTGTTACTTTAAATTGAAATAATGGAACGCCTTTTACTTTAGCAGGATCTAATTTTATTTTTAATTTTTTTTCGTAATAAGGCTTTGAAATACTATCGGACTTGATGTAAATGCGAACAATATTTTTATTATCAACTTGATCTATTCTTTCTACATCGCCCTGAGCTAACATGTTGTTAAATACTTCTTGTTGAGAAATAATAGAAGATTCGGGACTGAATTTATAAAAAGTTGATGCTATTAATATTGCAAAAATGATTAAGTATATCCAATAGACATTAAACTTAGGACCTTTACGTAAAGGCTTTTCATCGTTACCTCTATCTCCAAAAGGAAACTTAGGATTTTTATCGTTTTGTGCCATAAATCTGAGACTTCAAATTAATATTGTTAATATAAAAAAATTGATTTGTATTACTACAAATTATGTTCCGATAGTATTGCATCGCTCCACATTTCTTCTAACTTATAAAACTTTCTGGCATCGGGTTGCATTACGTGTATTACTACATTTATATAATCAATCAATACCCAATGTGATTGTTGCTTCCCTTCATGCCTATATGGTTTTTCGTTACAATGCAAAAATATTTGCTCTTCAATAAAATCACTGATAGCTCTTACTTGGGTATTGCTACTTGCCTCACAAATGATAAAGAAGTCGGCTACAGCTTCCGGAATTTTTCGTAAATCTAAACTTACTATCTCCTCAGCTTTTTTATCTTGAATTGCTTTAATAACCGTTTTAAAAAACTTTGAATTACGAGTTAGCTTACTGCTGCTTTTAGTGCTACTATGTAAACTTGTAAGAGTTGCCAATAATGCGTATTATTTTTGTTATTTAATTAATTTACATCCGAAGAGGCCGTTGAGTATTAGTTTAATTTTACTATTTGTTGCAAATAATCAGCGGTAAACGGATAATTTCGTTCAAAAGTAACAATTCTTTGTCATCCTTATCATACATATCTCACATAGGAGAACCATTTATTGAACTGCAATCGGTAGATAGTACCAATAATTATGCCTTTGACATGATTCAGGCAAAATTGGCTGCACATGGTATGGTTTGTTTTGCTCACCACCAAACAAAAGGAAAAGGACAAAGAGGAAAGATTTGGGCTACAGAACCCAATAGCAATATTACCCTTTCCGTTATTTTAAATACCTCGTTTTTGCAATTACACCAACAGTTTTACTTTAATGCAGCTATGGCATTGGCTGCCTTAGATTTTTTTAAAACTTATGCCGGAGATACTACCTCTATTAAGTGGCCTAATGATATTTATTGGAATGACAGGAAGGCAGGCGGAATTTTAATTGAGACAAAAGTGGGTTACCACACCACTCAAGCAGAAACCCAAAATATATCTACACCCAAAGAGGCTTTGGCCGTTTGGAACTGGGCTATTGTAGGTATGGGTATTAATATTAATCAAACTCAATTTGATGCAGCAGTTAAAAATGCCGTTTCTCTAAAGCAAATTACCGGAAAACAGTTTAACGTAATAGCGCTTGCCAAAGAATTATGTACTTATATTGAAAAAAGATTTGAACAAGTACAGAAAGAAAATTTTACTGAGCTATTAGAAAGCTACAATAAACATTTATTTAAACGAAATGAAGAAGTTAAACTGAAGAAAAAAAATATGGCATTTACCTGCACTATTAAAGGCGTAAATGAAAGAGGAGAATTGTTGGTGGATGGGTATGCAAAAGACAGTTTTTTGTGGGGAGAAGTGGAATGGCAGTTATAAAAGTGCATCTATCTTTTTTGCCAAATCATAATCCTTTTGTGTTACAACATTTCCGGCACTATGTGTGCTCAGCCATATTTCTACCCGATTGTACACATTGGTCCATACCGGATGATGATCCATTTTTTCAGCTTCTATGGCTACACGCGTCATAAATGCAAAAGCTTCGGAAAAATTTTTGAATTGAAATTTTTTATAGAGTGCATTGTTTTCTTCTTTCCACATTGAAATTGTTTTTAGTAGTTTGTTTTCTATTTTTTAAAAAACCATGTTGCCTTTATTTTTAATTTTTTCGTTAGTTAATTCGGCAACTAATTGAACACCCGGAATGGTTTTAACCGATTGCTTAATCCAATTACACTTCTCATCGTCAACCCAATCTCCTTTCATTAACCATAAAAAATCCATGTGCTTAAATTCGGGTAACAAGTATTCACCATCGAATTGATTATGGTATAAATAATGAATTAAACAAGTATTTTCTTCTTTCGATTGATAAATATTAAAATAATATTTTCTGTTTTTCCGTAACAATTGAAGTTCAAAATCGGCATTTAATCTAAAATCAAATCCCAACAAATTATTCAAATGCCAACAAAATTGATAATTTTTTACCGATGCAGTAATGCCTAACAATCGTGTATCTTCAAAAAAATCGTTGTTTAATTCTTCAATATCTAAAAGCAATTTAACCATGTACTGATGCTATTTTTTATTGAAATTCAATATCAAAAACTATTTCTTTTGTTGCTCGTTTAATTAGCAATTGTGTTTTATCGCCTTTTTTAAATTTGCTTAAAGTTTGCATGTAACTCATTAAATCAACAAACTTATAATTGCCTAATTGCAACAAAATATCGCCCGATTGTAACCCTATTTTTTGAGCTAATTTCCCTTCGGCTACACCATCAATTCTCACACCGGTTCCGGCAAAAGCATAATCGGGAATAACGCCCAAGCTAACCGAAAATGTAACCCCGCGACCCGTTGCAGGTTCCGAAGTTTTGGCAAACGTTAATTTTCCTTTTGCATCGGCAGCAGCAATTAATTGATAAATAAATTGAATAATTTCTCTTTCGCCATTATAGTTTATTTTATCCCAATCATCGGTTACTTTATGATAATCGGGATGTGTTCCGGTAAAGAAAAATAAAACAGGAATATCTTTTCTATAAAATGCTTCATGATCGCTTGGTCCGCTTCCCGTACTATCAAATTTTACTAAAAGATTGGAATGAATGGTTGTTACTATTTCGCCCCAAGTGGCAGATGTGCCATAGCCGCCAATAATTAATTTTTTGGCAGAATCATATCGGCCAACCATATCCATATTAACCATATAATTGGGGGTAATAGCCATTGTAGGATGATTGAGCCAATATTTACTTCCCAACAATCCTAACTCTTCTGCAGAAAAATTAATGATGAGATAATTATTATTTTTTGGGGATGAGTGCTTTAATAACCTTGCTAATTCAATTAAAGCTGCAGTACCACTGGCATTATCATCGGCTCCATTATGTACAGCATGCACGGTATCTAACGCATTTTTATCTTCGCCATATCCTAAATGATCGTAATGAGCACCAAGAATTACGGTATTGGGTGCATGGTTATTAATAAAGCCAATTATATTTCTGGCTTTACGTGTTTGATTGTGGATTGAAACATTTAATTCAATACTGTTAGTTGCCGATGGATCGGTAAAATATTTTTTAAACCCTTTTTGGGTAATGTATAAAACAGGAATAGGAGCTGCCGGCGATTGATCGTTTTTATTAAACAAAACATTATCGGTTAAATTAGAACTATTGTACAATAGCAAAGCCTTTGCATGCTTTTCGGCAATTTTTACAGCCATTTTTTTAATATAGGTTTCTATATCAAAATGCGGATTATTGACATTATCTTCTACCACATTGGCCAAATCTATACACCATGGTTGATCTTTTTCATTAATATCAATTGAAACCAAAGCTTTAACAGAATCGGTTGCACTAAACGCCAAAGGAAAAAAATCTGCAGGTACGGATAGATAGTTATTATTTACTTTAAAAAAACTTCCGGCAGCATTTTTTCCCTCATCAATATCAAATTCTTGCAAAAAACCATTGTTACCTTTCGGCTCAATTCCAATTTCTCGATACTGATTTTCGATATATTGCATAGCCAATAATTCACCATTAGTTCCGGTTCTCCTTCCTTCTAATTTATCGGAGGCTAAATATTGTTCATGTGCCATTAAATGATTAACAATAGCCGTATTGGCTTGCAATTGCATTTTAATTTTTTTTCTTTTGCTTTGAGAAAAAATTAAACCCGGGAAAAATAATATGCTAAAAAATAAAATTCGTTTCATCAAAATAATATTATAGATATTTAACGCGAAATTTTAACGCATAAGCACAAATGTAAACGTAGATATTAGCATGTTTGTTATGGTTGGGCAAATATTCTTTTCCTTACCTCGAAACCCCATACTAATTAAGGCATTTACTTTTGCCGTTCATTTTAATTGTGGTAAAAAGAAAAATACATATTGCATTAGTTGGAAATCCGAATAGCGGCAAAACTTCTTTATTCAATTCATTAACAGGATTGCATCAGAAAGTAGGCAATTTTCCGGGAGTTACTGTTGATAAAAAAACAGGAACTATTCATTTAACCGAATCTTTGCAAGCCGAATTAATTGATTTACCCGGCACTTACTCTTTATACCCTCGCCGTGCAGATGAATGGGTGGCTTACAAAGTTTTAATGCATGCCGATAAAGATATTAAGCCCGATGTTATTTTATTGGTGGCCGATGCCAGTAACTTAAAAAGAAATTTGCTCTTTTGTAGTCAAATTATCGATTTAAAAGTTCCGGTTATTGTGGCATTAAGCATGAACGATATTGCATTAAAAAAAGGAATTAAAATTGATATTGAAGGTTTAAAAAAAGATTTAAAGGTTCCGGTAATTGCTGTTGATCCAAGAAAAGAAAAAGGCTTTAATGAACTAAAAAAAGCTTTAGCCGAAATTGCCGACAAAACGAATATTACAACCGAAGATAATTTTATTGATGTGAAAGGCTTGGCAGCTTTACCTATTAAACAACTGCAAGATATTTTGCCGCAATTAAGTCATTATGCATCTATTCACTATCTTATTAACCACGAAAATTTTCCTTTAGATAATGCATTACAAGAAAAAATTGAGCAAATAGAAATAAATAATCAATTCAATCCAATAAAAACTCAGGCTGCTGAAATATTGCAACGCTATCAGCATATTAAAGAAATTATTCAAAAAAATGTAAGCGAACCCAATCCACTTCAAAAAAAATTATTTACCGATAAGATTGATAATTTTCTCTTACACAAAACATGGGGCTATGTAATTTTATTTTTTGTTTTATTTCTATTATTTCAAAGTATTTTTTGGTTAGCCCGTTTTCCTATGGATGGAATTGAATGGGGATTTCAACAAATTTCAACCTGGTTAAACCAATCATTACCCCAAGCTTGGTGGAGCGATTTAATTATTAATGGATTGGTAGCCGGCTTAAGTGGTATTATGGTTTTTATTCCACAGATTATGATTTTGTTTGGATTGATAACCATTTTAGAAGATAGCGGCTATATGGCAAGAATTAGTTTTTTAAGCGATAAACTAATGCGAAAAGTGGGACTAAATGGCAAAAGTGTAATGCCCATGATTAGCGGATTTGCCTGTGCAGTGCCCGCTATAATGAGTACCAGAAATATTGAAAATAAAAAAGAAAGATTACTTACTATTTTAGTTACTCCATTAATGAGTTGCAGTGCCCGCTTGCCTGTATATACCATTTTAATTTCATTAGCAATTGATAACAAGTATTATTTTGGGTTTTTAAGTCTTCAGGGATTGGTAATGATGGGCTTATATTTATTAGGATTAATAATGGCATTAATTGTAAGCTATGTACTTAAAAGCTTTATTAATTTAAAAGAAAAAAGTTTCTTCATATTAGAGTTGCCCGTTTATCGGCCTCCTCGTTGGAAAAATGTTGGCATTACTATGCTTGAAAAAGCAAAATTATTTATTACAGATGCCGGACGAATTATAATGATTATAAGTTTATTACTTTGGTTTTTAAGCTCATTCGGACCAAATAATAAAACCCAACAAATTGAAAAAAAATATACCACACTTACGCAACAATACCCACAACAAAAAGCTGTTTTAGAAAAACAATTCTTATCAGAAAAATTACAAAATTCTTATGCAGGTATTTTGGGTAAAACAATAGAGCCTATTATTAAACCCTTGGGATTCGATTGGAAAATAGGTATTGCACTTATTACCTCGTTTGCTGCAAGAGAAGTATTTGTTGGCACAATGGCCACTTTATATAGTGTAGAAGAAAATGACAATGCAACTCTTAGAGAAAAAATGCATGCTGCCAAAAGAGAAGATGGTACTAAAGTATATACTTTGGCATCGGCTTTATCTTTATTAGTATTTTATGTTTTAGCCATGCAATGTATGAGCACATTGGCTGTAGTGAAAAGAGAAACCAAAAGTTGGAAATGGCCTGTAATTCAATTTATTTATATGACAGGTTTGGCTTATAGTATGAGCTTAATTGTATACTTCCTTTTTAAATAATTTAGTTTTTAAATCTTGGGCATTTTAGAACATTCCTTTCAATAGTATATATCAATCCAATATTATACCCATAATAATAATCATTATGAGTTGGGTCGGCCGATTTACTGAAACCATCTAAATAATCGGTAAAAGTTATTCTATAAGTTAGTTCGGCAGCAATGGAAAGTTGATTATTTAACGCATATCGTATGCCCACACCAACCGGAATAACCGGAATAACAGCAGGCAATCTATGCAGGGTATCTTTGGCTAAGCCTGCCAATACCACAGTTTTAGAATTAAATACTGTTGTATCAATTCTACTCCAATTTCTTTTAATATTTAAAAAACTAATACCTGCACCACCAAAAAAATAAGTAGATAATTTTCTTTTTGTTCCATTGGGAGTATAAGTATAAAAATTCCAAACCAACGAACCCGACAACTCGGTAATAGAAGTATTGAATGAAAAATTTCTCAGTCTTCGCCAATTAGGTGTTGCATAACGCGAATCATCGCCATTAATATCACCTCTGTTAAAGTTGGCTCTAATGGCAAAATTTTCATCTAATAATTTAGCTACACTAATTTGAAAAGAAGGTGTTATGAAACGATAAGAACCAATTGGAGAAGGTGTTAAATCGCCCTGATAAATAAACGTACCTCCGTAAATACCCAATTCGTATTTTGGAAATATGCTTTGCGACATAACATTACTTGAAAAAATTACACCACAAACCAACATGGCTGTTTTTACAAAAGAACCGGAATTCATACTTATTTTTTAAGATTGATAACAAGTAGAATTTTTTTATAGCGTAATTTTTAGTGAAGAAATATTTTGTATTAGATAACAATTTATAAGCCAATGCTTCTTGTAAGTTGTGAAAGAAAACATAAACCCTATTAAAAATAAAAGAACAGCTTGGCAAAGAATTACCTGCTGTTCTTTTTGTTAAATGCAACCCAAGCCCGAAAATTATTTAGGAAAATAGAGTAAAATAGATGTTCCTTTTCCCAATTCGCTTTGTATAGTTAAACTTCCATTAATGCCTTCCATAAAGTCTTTAATTAAGGTAATACCTAAGCCACTTCCTTTTTCATTATTAGTTCCATTAGTAGAAACAATTATGTTTTTACTAAGCAATTTGGTTAGGTTTTCTTGCGTCATTCCTATGCCTGTATCGCTAACAAATACAATATCATTATTTTCATCGGCATCGGAATAAACAGTTATTTTACCATTTTGTGTAAATTTATTGGCATTGTTTATTAAGTTTCTAAGTACAAATTTTACCATGTTATAATCGGCGTTTAATACAACAGATTCATCAACCAAATTAACTAATGTATTATTTTTAAGTTCGGCCGATAACCTAAATGTTTCAAACTCTTCATCCATTAATTGCTTTAACTGTTTATTGCCCTGCTTGATATTACTACCTTGAATTTGAATATTACCCCAATCAACCAAATTGTTTAACAGATTTAATACTGTTGCTATTTGCTTTGAGAACATACCATATAATTTGGTTTTAGCTTCTTCTGAAATTAAATGGGCATCACTCATATCTACTGCTGTTTTGATAGAACCAATTGGACCTCTAACATCGTGAGTAATAATAGATACCATTTTGGTTAGAAGATTGTTTTGCATTTGAATTTTGGCAGTTTTTTCTTCCGAATGTTTACGCGTAATTCTTAAGTCTAACAGCTTTGCCACATGATTGCCAAGTACTTTTAATGCAAAAATTTGTTCGCCCGATAATTTGCCCGGCTTATTATCATTTACACATAACATACCTATTTTAAATCCCTTGCGACTTATCAATTGTACGCCGGCATAAAATCGAATTTCGGGATCTGAAATAACTAAAGGATTATCGAAAAATCTTTCATCTTTAATAGCATCAATTACTTCAAAAAAATTATTCTCGGCAGCAATTGCATGACCGCAAAATGAAATATCTCTTGAAGTTTCGGAAGCCGATACTCCTTTCTTAGCCTTAAACCATTGTCGGCTTTCATCAACTAAGGATATTAATGAAATAGGCATATTGCAAATATGCGATGCCAATTCTACGATATCGGTAAATTCATCTTCTTCGGGCGTATCTAAAATAGCTAATTCATGAAGATTTTGAACTCGCATGAAATCGTTTTCGGGGATAGGGGCTTTTATCATAGTATGTGTTTTAGGGTATTATTTAATAAACTATTTTATTTTCAATAGCTCAATTATATTTTGCTTACTTTAAAAAGCTTAAATAAATGGTTGTTCCTTTTCCTATTTCACTAACTGCTTCAATTTCGCCACCAACAGAATCTATAAAATCTTTGGTTAACATTAAACCCAAACCGCTTCCTTTTTCATTATTAGTACCTGGTGTACTTTCAAGTGTGGATGTATGGAAAAGTTTTTTAAGTGTTTCAGCATTCATACCAATACCTGTATCGCTTACAGAAATAATTACTTTATTATTTTCTTGATGTGCATATAAAGTTATTGTGCCGTTTTGTGTAAATTTATTAGCATTGGCAATTAAATTTCGTAATACAAACCGTATAATATTTATATCAACTTTTAATTCTACATCGGCATCTACCAAATTAACAATTGTATTATTTTTAAGCAGTATCGATAATTTAAAGTGTTGTATTAAACCATCCACCACTTCTTTTAACCAAACATTTTCTTTTACTGTATTTTTTTTATACATGGTTGACTTGCTCCAATCAACCAAATTATCTAATAAGTCTAATGTAATATTTAACTGGTCTCCAAACATTTGAGTTAGCCTTACTCTATCTTCTTCTGCAACCTCATTGGTATTTAAAAAATCCATTACACCTTTTACTGCACCCAACGGATTTCTTACATCATGTGCAATAATAGAAAGCATTAACTTATGCATTTTTACATCTTGCTTTAATGCAATGTTTTCTTGTTTTAAACGTTCATTTCCGGAATTTAATTCAATAATAGAAATAACCTGATTGCTTAATACTTTTAATGCAAATAATTGTTCTTCTGTTAAATGGTTGGGCTTATAATCGGCTACACATAAGGTGCCTAATTTTTGGCCATTCATAGTAACTAAAGCACTGCCCGCACAATACCGAATATGAGGTTGTTGTTTAAATAAAGCAGTTTGTTTAAACCGATGATCTTTGGAGGTATCTTTAATTTCAAACAATTCACAATCTTCTTCTACAAGATTAACAAACGAAGAAATATTTTGAGCAGTTTCAGAAATATGTAATCCCGCTTTCGATTTAAACCATTGCTTATTTATTTCTAATAAAGAAAGTAAAGAAATAGGCATGTTACAAATGCGAGATGCCAATTGCACTACACTATCAAACTTTTTATCAAAACCAACTTCGTTGGAAATATCATTAAGTAACCCCAGAGAGTTACTGTAATTTGTTGAATAAAGAGAGAGGTTTTTCATAGCTTGGGATTTTTAGGGTATTAGCAATTCAACGATGTAAAACTACTGCTATACCTTAGCTATGAATATAGTTAGAGAAACAAATAAATTGTAGTAAAATCACCACAGATTATAGTCATTTAACCACCTCATCTTTCCACAATTGTAATACCTCTTCTGTATGATTTTTAGTGTCGGGTTTTGTAATAATGAATCTTATTTTGCCGCTTTCATCAATTAAAAATGTAGTTCTATGCATTCCTATAAATTCTCTTCCCATAAATTTTTTTAATTTCCAAACACCATATTTTTCTGCAATAGAATGATCTTCATCGGCAATTAAAGGGAATGGTAAACTGAATTTTGTTTCAAATTTTTTGTGACTTTTTATCGTATCGCCACTTACACCAATAACAGTAAAACCTTCACGCAATAAGGTATCATAATTATCTCTTAAATTACAAGCTTGTACTGTACAAGTTGGTGTATTATCTTTAGGATAGAAGTATAAAACAACTTTTTTTCCTTTAAAATTTTGTAACGAAATATTATTTCCGTTCTGATCTTTTCCTGAAAATGCAGGTGCTTTTTTTCCTACAACTATATTACTCATAACAATCAATTTAATAATGAATACGGTACAATTCAAATAATATTCTTACCTAATTATTGCAAAATTCGATTAAAAAATAACTCCATCTTTCGGCAGCTAACATTACATTTGCACAATTTGTAAAATCATGCCTAAAGATAATTCTATTAAATCTGTTCTCATTATTGGCTCCGGACCAATTATTATTGGTCAGGCTTGCGAATTCGATTACTCCGGTTCTCAAGCCGCAAGAAGTTTACGTGAAGAAGGTATTGAAGTAATTCTTATCAATAGTAATCCTGCTACCATTATGACCGACCCCATGATGGCAGATAAAGTATATCTACTTCCCTTAACTGTTGAAAGTATAGAACAAATATTGGATGAAAATACAATTGATGCAGTTTTACCAACTATGGGCGGACAAACCGCATTAAACCTTTGTAAAGAGGCCGATGAATTGGGCGTTTGGAAAAAATACAATGTTCGTTTAATAGGTGTAGATGTTGCAGCCATTGATACCGCAGAAGATAGAGATAAATTTAGGCAATTGATGGCTAAAATTGGTGTAAAAGTGGCACCAAGCCATGTTGCAAATAGTTTTTTAGAAGGAAAAGAATTTGCACAACAAATAGGATTTCCCTTAGTTATTCGCCCATCATTTACATTAGGTGGTACCGGCGGAAGCTTTGTACATAATAAAGAAGAATTAGATAGTGCATTAGAAAGAGGTTTAAAAGCTTCTCCTATTCATGAAGTATTGGTAGAAAAAGCTGTGTTGGGCTGGAAAGAATATGAATTAGAATTATTACGAGATCAAAACGATAATGTTGTAATTATTTGTACCGTAGAAAATTTAGATCCTATGGGCGTGCATACCGGAGATTCTATTACCGTTGCTCCGGCTATGACTTTAAGCGATACCGCATTTCAAAATATGCGTAACCAGGCAATTTTAATGATGCGTAGTTTGGGCAATTTTGCCGGTGGCTGTAATGTACAATTTGCTCTAAATCCCGAAAATGAAGATATTATTTCTGTAGAAATTAATCCTCGTGTTAGTCGCTCATCTGCATTGGCATCAAAAGCTACCGGATATCCTATTGCTAAAGTAGCCGCTAAATTAGCCATAGGCTATGCTTTAGATGAACTAAAAAATCAAATTACACAAACAACATCTGCTTATTTTGAACCTGCATTAGATTACGTAATTGTAAAAATGCCTCGTTGGAATTTCGACAAGTTTAAAGGAGCCAATGATACATTGGGTTTACAAATGAAAAGTGTGGGAGAAGTAATGGCCATAGGAAGAAGTTTTACAGAAGCCATTCAAAAAGCTTGTCAAAGCTTAGAAAACGAAGCAGTTGGTCTTGGATATTATGGCAAAAGTTTAATGAAAAGCGATGAAATAGTTGAATATATTAAAATACCAAAGTGGGATAGAATCTTTAGAATTAAAGATGCGTTAATGCAAGGTGTTACTGTTAAAACCATTGCCCAAGCAACAGGTATTGACAGGTGGTTTTTATATCAAATACAAATTATTTGTACCATAGAAAAACATTTGGCCGAATATACTTTAGCTAATTTGCCAATTGACTTATTGAAAGAAGCCAAAAAACATGGTTTTAGCGATGAACAAATTGCCAGAATTACCCATGGTAATTATACCGAAGATGACGTGTATGAAAAAAGAAAAGCCTTAGGAATTACTCGTGTATATAAAATGGTAGATACTTGCAGTGCAGAGTTTGAAGCTAAAACACCTTACTTTTATAGCACCTTCGAGAATTAATTATTTTTTATTCCGTACACTTTTACTTGTAAATTTTTCAATTGAAAATTAATTGGATACTTATCCGTCCATACACCTACATCAAATGCAAGGTTTTTATATTTTTTAAATTCTTTTAAAGTAAACATATCGTTTGTAGAAATTTTATTCCACTGTTTAACCATAAATTTTTTAGTTGAAATAGCAGCTATATCACGCATACTCCAATACACATAATTTTTATTGTTCTTATTCGTATCAATCAATGCCAGTCGTAATGAAAGATGTTTTTCGGCATCAGGCTGTTGTGAATTGATACTGCCCAATACTTCTACATATAAATAGTTATATCCGTTAGGAATATTAAAACTATTCATTAATGCTATATCCGTTTTTTTCGAATACACATTTCTTTGCAGCGTATCATTCATTTCAAATAATAATTCTTTTTTACCCGGCAAAAAATCTTGTTGGGCAGGAAATAGTTTATTGTTATTACAAACATATTCATTAATAATTTTAAAGTTATTCCGCAACTTAATCATTAACTGTTTTATAGAATCGTTGTTACAGTCTTCTTCCAATAAATCTGGAGTAAGTTTAAACAATTGGTTACCCGATAAGTAATAGTCTTTATATATATAATCGGTAATTTCTCTACTCCATTCCATAAATGGCATAGCATGAATATTTCGAAACGAAGCACAAGTATCCATTACATCGCAAAGCCAATGCACTTCTTTTGGATTATAAGGCAATGAATAATTATGAAGTAGTAAGGAAGCGATAGTTGGAGTAAGACTATTATGTGTATTTACAGAAAGAAATTTTTTGGGCGATTTTAGCATGGAAGAATAGATAATTAACGGAACATGATAATCATCAATACCACAAGTTGATGGAAAGGAACCAATATGATGATCGCCGGTAATAAAGAAAATGGTATTATCAAAATCTTCTCGTTTTTGATAACTCGAAAAAAAGTTTCTAATACAATCGTCCGAAAACATATAGGTTACCAAAACATCTTTAGTTTGTTGTAAAGTGCGTTTAATATTTTTAGGAAGATGAATAGCTGCTATTTTTTTATCGAATAATTTATCGTACACCGGTTTTTGAGCAAATAAATAAGGCATGTGTGTAGTAGCCGTATGATAAATATTTAAGTAAGGATATTTTTTTATAGAATCCATCACTTCAAAACTTCTGTTAAACAATGCATCATCGGGGTAGCCCATACTCCAGCCTTCTTCACCTATACCCATTTGCTTATATTTTGAAGGATAATTAGAAAGAATAAAATCGGTTCCTTGCATCCGAATATATCCACCCATATTATCAAAATCCGGATTAAACCCAATCATAAAGTTGGTCCAATAACCATTATTTTTAAGCAATTTTATTAACGATAAATGATTAGGCATTTCATTCATTAACGAAAATCCTCTTGCTGCATAAGGTACCGAAGCTGTAATAGCAGGTTGTGCAGCAAATGTACCCGGAGCAGTGCTAAGAAAATTATTCCAAACCAAACTATGTGCCGATAAAGAATCTAAAAAAGGAGTGAAGCTACTTGCATACGCATGATCGCCACTAAAATCTCTCGACAAACCTTCTACCACCAGAATTACAATATTAGGCGGCGTTTTATGCAAATTAAAAAAGCTTCCTAACACATCATTTCCGGTATTTTCGTGCATTAATGGATATTCTTTACTACTAAATTGAAATGGCTGATGTGCCTGATAAAAATCTATTTCTTTTGCTAATTCATTAGGTAAAATATTTTTATTATAATTATCGTTTTTTGTAAAATAGTTATACGTATCATTTAACCAAAAACTAAACTTATTGCAGGCTAAATAATAAGCTGCGGGTTGCTTAAAATAATTTTTCGGTGGATTGTTATTTTTAATAAATACTACAGATGCCATTGCCAATACACCCCATAAAAGAATACTTTTTTTACCAATTTCTATAGCTCTAAACCAACCAAAATACAATAGAAAATACAATAAAATAGAAATAATAAAAGGAAGATAGAGCAAAAAACCACTCGCCATCATTTGTTTGGTGGTAAGCCAAGAATCATGAAAACTACGTGTAAAAAATTCATGGTCAAAAGGCGTATTTCTTTCCGAAAAAACAATAATTAAAGCCAAATACATACTAAGCAAAACCACATTAATTACATGCAGTAGTACTTTGGCTAAACTTTTGCTGATACTATAAAAAGTTAAAAATGGAGCAAAAAATAGTACACAATAAATTAGCCATGCCCATATATCATATAGTAGTCCAAACAATTCAAATTGATATGGTTTTTGTACAAAAAATTTAGCAGCAATTATATAATATTCATATACCCTTATTAAACAAAAGGCAATTAAAAATGAAATGGTTATACTATAATATTGTTTAAAAAAAAGATTAACCCGGGTTTTCATTGTAAGCAGTTACTGGGCAAATGTAGTTTTTATACATTTTTAAATTCACATTTTATCAAAGCATAGTTTACTTTGCAAAACAATACGCTTAAAAAATTCTTGAATGAATAATAAATCAGCTCAAATATTTCAAACAGATAATCGTAACCGATGGCAAAAAGTTAAGTGGGTAAGTAGAATATCGCTGTTTGTTATATCCTTAGCTGTAGCAGTAGTTAGCATTACTTTGTATAAAGAAAGTAAAGAAAACGTAAATATTCCTTTAGAAACCAGAGCTATTAAAAAAGTTTTAAAAGGAGATATTCCCTCCTACCGCCAAAGCAAATTGGGCAGGCAATATAGGGGAATGAGAATGTTTATTAAATCGCAATGGGCAAAGGGTAAGGGCTGCGGACAAAAAGATACAATTTTAGACTTATCTAAGTCTCCTTTATTCAGTGATAGTGTAGGTATAAGAGCCGCATTTTATGTATCGTGGGATGCACAATCATTTTTCTCACTTCGCCGAAATATCAATAAAATTAATTTGGTATTACCCGAATGGTTTTTTATCGATCCAAAAGCCGATACACTAATTACAAGAATTGATAAAAGAGCATTCGATTATATAAAAAAATCGGGAGTAAAAGTTATGCCAATGCTCTCAAATGCCAATCCGTTTGAAAATGGAAAATTTAATGCCCAAGCTTTACACAGAATTTTAAATAATAAAAAGAAAAAAGAAAAATTAATTAACGATGTAATTACTCAACTTACGCTCTATAACCTTAATGGAATTAATGTTGATTTTGAAGAATTAAAAGAAGCCAATAATGAAATATTAAGTCGTTTTCAAAAAGAACTTTATACCAACTTGCATGCAAAAAATTTGTATGTAACACAAAACGTTTCTCCTTTTAATGAAGATTATAATTATGAAGAACTTGGAAAATATAACGATTATATTTTTTTAATGGCTTACGATGAACATTCCGATGCTACCAAACCAGGCCCCATTTGCAGCGAACGTTGGGTTGAAGCAGCAGTAGATAAACTTGCACAGCAAGTGCCTCCTTCTAAAATTATTTTAAATATTGCCGGCTTTGGTTACGATTGGAATACAAAAGGTAAAACCGAACCAATTACTTATCAAGAAGCTTTAACCACCGCCAAACAAAGTGATGGAATAATAGATTTTGATAACGATACTTATAACTTACACTATCAATATTACGATGGTAAAGATATTTTACATGAAGTACATTTTACCGATGCTGCCACCAACTTTAATTCTTTACGCTTTGCTACTGAATATGGATTGGCCGGAACGGCACTTTGGAGATTAGGAAGTGAAGATATGAGATTATGGAGTTTTTATAATTTACAAATTAATAAAAAGGCATTAAAAAAATTCGACTTCGATGCATTCAACGAAGTTTTAGGAAATGAAGACATTGACTATATTGGCGAAGGTGAAATTTTAGATATCATTTCTTCTCCTTCCGATGGAAAAATTGTTCCCGAAATTGATACTGCCAGCATGATTATCAGCGAAGAAAATTATGTAAAACTTCCATCAACTTATGTAGTTAAAAAATGGGGTAAAACCTCAGAGAAAAAATTAGTACTTACTTACGATGATGGTCCCGACCCCACCTATACCAAACAAATTTTAGATACACTAGCCTATTACCACGTACCTGCCGCATTTTTTATAGTAGGCATTCAAGCAGAAAATAATATTTCGTTAGTTAAAAGAGAATTTCGCGAAGGACACGAAATAGGAAATCATACTTTTACGCATCCCAATATTGTTGAAGTAAATAAAAAAAGAGCATTAATTGAATTAGATGCTACCCGTTTATTAATTGAATGTATTACCGGTCATAGTACCATCTTATTCAGAGCACCATTTAATGCCGATAGTGACCCCGAAGCACAAGAAGAAATTGTACCAATTGAATTAAGTAGAACCAGAAATTATTTAACTGTAGGTGAGAGTATAGACCCCAATGATTGGGAAAAAGCCGATAACCCATCATTAAATGGCGATAGTGTTTTTAACCGAGTAGTTCGATATTACAACAACCATTTAAAAGAAGGAGATAGCTCAAATATTATTTTATTACATGATGCCGGTGGCGATAGAACTGCTACCGTTGCTGCCACAGGAAAAATAATTAGATACTTTTTAAATAAAGGGTACAAGTTTACTACAGTAGCAGATTTGTTACATAAAAAACCGAACGATGTAATGCCCGAAGTACCAAAAGGAAATGGTTATTTTTTATTGCAACTCAATTATTTTTTAGCAGAATCGGGCAATATAAGCGGCTATCTTTTAAATTCTTTGTTTATTGTATTTCTTTTCCTAAGTACTATTCGGTTAGTAATACTGGGCATTTTTGCCTTTCTACAAAAAAGAAAAGAAAAATTAATTTCTTCTTCCCCACTTTCATTTACAACAAATAGGGTTTCTATTATTGTACCTGCCTATAATGAGGAAGTGAATGCAGTAAGCTCTTTAGAAAATTTATTACAATGCGATTATCCCAATTTTGAAATCATTTTTGTAAACGATGGTAGTACAGATAATACCTATCAAAAAGTAAAAAATGCTTTTCCAAATCACCCAAAACTTAAGCTACTTAACAAACCAAATGGCGGTAAAGCTTCGGCTTTAAATTTTGGAATAGACAATGCTAAATCAAACTATGTTGTTTGTGTTGATGCCGATACCAAACTTTTACCCAATGCCGTAACGCAACTTATGCAACACTTTACAAACGAAAATGTAGGTGCTGTTGCAGGTATAGTAAAAGTGGGCAACGAAAATAATTTACTAACAAAATGGCAGAGTATAGAATATATTTCAAGTCAAAATTTTGATAGAAAAGGATTTGCATACATTAATGCAATAACCGTAGTGCCCGGCGCAATTGGTGCATTTAGTAAACAAGCCTTAATAGATGCCGGCGGATTTACTACAGATACATTAGCAGAAGATTGCGATTTAACTATCAGAATTTTACGTGCCGGCTATATTGTAGCTAACGAACCCAAAGCCATTTCGTATACCGAAGCACCCGAATCGTTAAAACAATTTTCGAAGCAAAGGTTTAGATGGAGTTTTGGTGTATTACAAACCTTTTGGAAACATAAAGATGCCTTGTTTAATAATAAATATAAAGCATTGGCTTGGGTAGCTTTACCCGATATTTTGTTATTTAAATATATTGTTCCTTTTTTTACCCCAATTGCCGATTTCATTATGCTGATAGGTTTATTAACCGATAACAGGGAAAAAATTGGAGGATACTACCTAATATTTTTATTAGTAGATGCTTTAATTGCAGGTTTAGCTTTTGCCTTTGATAAAGAAAAACCTTATAAACTAATATGGCTTATTCCACAACGATTAATTTATCGTTGGTTAATGCTAATTGTTTTATTCCGCAGTTTTAAAAGGGCTATTAAAGGAGAGTTGCAAAATTGGGGCGTTTTAAAACGTACAGGAAAGATGAAAAATATTACCGTTTCTCAATAACAAAAAAATGAAATTACACTCACCGTTTTTTCATTACTTTGCTTCTTATTCGGAAAAAAATATATGAAACTAAAAGATATTCAGGTACTTAACGAAAAAGAAACCCGTGCCGGTTTTGGCGAGGGTGCCTACGAAATTGGAAAAGAAAATAAAGATGTAGTTATTCTTACCGCAGATCTTGCGGGCTCTATGAAAATAGCTCCTTTTATCAAAGAATTTCCGGAACGTTTTGTGCAATGCGGAATTGCAGAAGCCAATATGATTGGTATTGCAGCAGGTTTAACCGTTGGCGGAAAAATTCCCTACACTACCACTTTTGCTAATTTTAGTACCGGAAGAGTTTATGATCAGATACGACAAAGCGTTGCCTACAGCAATAAAAATGTAAAAATTTGTGCATCGCATGCCGGATTAACTTTAGGAGAAGATGGTGCTACGCATCAAATTTTAGAAGATATAGGTTTAATGAAAATGTTACCCGGAATGACGGTAATTGTTCCTTGCGATTTTAATCAAACTAAAGCTGCTACAAAAGCAATTGCCTCTTTTAATGGACCGGTATATTTGCGATTTGGCCGACCAAAATGGCCAAACTTTACAAAAGAAGATGGCAGTGATTTTACAATTGGAAAAGCCCAACAATTAAGTGAAGGAACC
>JAKAJX010000206.1 GCA_021824855.1 Bacteroidota bacterium
GTGGTGCTGGTAAAATATTCGTACGCTTTTATTATTATGCCCGGCGGTTTTGGCACTATGGATGAATTTTTCGAAACCTTAACTTTAGTACAAACAAAAAGTATTACCAGATTTCCGATTGTTTTATTTGGCGTTAAATATTTTCAGCCTTTAATGGATTATATGCACTTAATGGCCAATAAAGGAACCATTTCTCGAGAAGATTTAGATTTGGTTTTGATGACAGATGATTTTGACAATGCCATTTTACATATAAAAAAATATGTAGTAGAAAATTATAAAATTAAGAGAAGAAAACGCATTTGGTGGTTATTTGAAAAACGGTAACAATATTGGCAGTTAGTTTTAGTAAGGGGATTCTTTATTTTCTTTTTAGAAATGATAGTTTTTAAATTACAAGCTTGAGAATATTACTTCAGCCTACGCTTTTTGTTAGTGGATATTTGGGTTTGAAATAATCAACCCGAACCTATATTCGAATGCCAATAAAAAAACAGGCCGAAATAGACCTGTTTTCTTGTGTTGCTCCTCAGACTGGACTTGAACCAGTGACCCTCTGATTAACAGTCAGATGCTCTAACCAACTGAGCTACTGAGGAATTCCTTTAAGGGTTGCAAAAATAGGGGGATAAATTGCTTTAACAAAAAAAAATTCAACTAAATAATCCTTTTGTTTCAATACCAATAAAAATCCCGTCTTTATTAGTTTGTACAGCATAGTTTTTTAAAAAATAGCCCTCTCCACTGGTATTTCTGCCATTTTGCATATTAAACTTATATCTGTGTAATGGGCAAACTACGTTTCCTATAGCATCTATATTTCCATTAGCTAAAATACCACTTGCATGTGGGCATTTATAGGCAAATGCAAAAATTTTATTTTGAAAGATGGCTAATGTAATTTTTTTATTGTCTATTGTTATTACACACATATTATTAGTTTGCCAACTAATTTCTTCTGGCGTGGTGGCTATTTTATGCCATGTAATTTTTGAGAAGCTCATTTAAAAATAAACGGTTTTGTATGGGTAGCGTATTTGATACATGTCTCGTACTTTGTGTAAAATAAATAAACGTAATGCATCTATATTTTTACGTTCTGTTGCCGAAATAAATACACAATTTTTATTGGTTTGTCTTTCCCATTTTTCTTTCATTTCCAATAAAATATTTTCTTTAACTGCATCATCAAGCCATTCATCAAAATAAACATGTTCGTATAAATCCATTTTATTAAATATGGTAAGTACCGGTTTATTGTAGGCATTTAGCTCTTGTAAAGTTTTGTTTACGGTAGCCATTTGCTCTTCAAATTGTGGATGAGATGTATCTACTACATGTAATAAAATATCTGCTTCTCTCACTTCATCCAATGTACTTTTAAAACTTTCAATTAAATGATGAGGAAGTTTGCGAATAAAGCCAACCGTATCGCTTAGTAAAAAAGGGGTATTTTCAAAAACCACTTTTCGGGTGGTGGTGTCTAATGTGGCAAATAATTTATTTTCGGCAAATACATCACTTTTACTTAGCAAATTCATGGTAGTGCTTTTGCCCACATTGGTATAACCTACTAAGGATACGCGTATAAATTCTCCTCTATCTTTTCGTTGGGTGAAAGATTGTTTATCTATTTCTGATAATTTTTTTTTCAGTAACGATATTTTATCTTTTACAATTCGCCTATCGGTTTCAATTTCTGTTTCTCCCGGACCTCTTGTGCCAATACCGCCTCCTTGTCTTTCTAAATGTTGCCACATTCCTTTTAATCGAGGCAATAAGTATTGGTATTGTGCCAATTCAACCTGTACTTTAGCTTGTGCTGTTCGGGCACGGCGAGCAAAAATATCCAGTATTAAATCGCTGCGATCGATAGTTTTTATGCCAATTGCTTTTTCAATATTGCTAATTTGAGAGCCGGTTAATTCATCATCAAAAATGGCAACATCAATTCCTTTTTGGGCTATATAGTTTTTTATTTCTTCTAATTTTCCTTTCCCTACAAAAGTTTTACTATCGGGATGTTGTAATTTTTGCGTAAATCTTTTTGTAGTAACAGCTCCTGCGGTTTCGGCTAAAAAAGATAATTCGTCTAAATATTCAGTTACTTGCTCATCTGTTTGTTCTTTTTGAACTACACCAACTAAAATTGCTTTTTCTTGTTCTTTTATTTTTTGTTGTTTCTCTATCAAATCAAAAATTTTTACAAATGTAATTTATCCAATTTCCTTTTTAAAAACCTTTATTATTTTAAGGAATTACTTCGAATAATAATAATTGTGTTTTTTCGAGTGGATTAAAATTGTTGTCGGCAATAAACAATAGGGTATTATGGCCATTGGGTAATGTAGGACCAAAGGTTACGCCTTCAATATTATCAATGTACATTTTTAAATCGTCCATATTCAGCAATAATTTTTTAGTGGCAGCCGTAAAATGGGTATCTTTTTTAAGCGATTTATGATCTATAATGTTTGTGGCATTACTTAAATTGGCCATATAAATTTTAATA
Organism: Bacteroidota bacterium; assembly: GCA_021824855.1. Taxonomy (GTDB): domain Bacteria; phylum Bacteroidota; class Bacteroidia; order Chitinophagales; family Chitinophagaceae; genus JAKAJX01. Next base: position 2,513 of record JAKAJX010000206.1, read on the forward strand.
GTACAAGCAGCTATTCCGGTAGAAAATGAACGTTCAATAACCAATAATTGATGATTGTTAATAAAAAGAATATCCGGAATGCCATTTATTTTAAATGCATTTTCGGGAATAGCAGCATGTGCCACCGGATCTAACAAATACGCATATTGTGCTATGTTTTTTTTGGTTTTTACATCAAACTTATACAGGCGAATAAAAGCGTTATTGGGTTGTATATTGGCTCTTGGCCCATCTTCGTACAGCGGTTCTTCCACATTTATCCAAAGTGTTTTATAATTGGTACTAAATGTTAATCCTTCTAATACACCATTTTGGCGTGGTCCATTTTCGGTGGCTTGCATTAATAAATTGTGTGGTAAGGGAAAAGTATCCAAATATTTTCCTTGTTTAGAAATAATGGTAATTGCCGGATTTTCTAAAATGGTATCTTTCTTATTAACAATTCTTTCTCCTTCGCTTGTCCAATACAAAGTATTATTGGCATTATTAAGTCGTATATCTTCCGGGTCGGGTGTATGAAAAGGATTTTGTTTTGAATTAGGATATACGGTGCCATTATTTTGCAACATATTTTGTACATCAATAAAAACAATACTGTCTATGGAATTTTTATGGATAAAAATTTGGGCAGTATAAAATCGTGCAGGATTTATTGCACTTCTATCATCGCTAATTAAATAGTATAGATTATTTTTTTTATCATAATCAATGCCCGATAAACCGCCAATAATAGTATTTTTAAACGATTGATTGTATGGAATATCCCGCTCGCTTAAAAATTTTAATTTACTGATAGTTTTATTTTGTGTAATTCCTTTACTATAACAAGTAAATACAATTAAAGGCAGTAATATACAATGGTAAATAAATGTTTTTTGCATAACGTATAATTAACTAATTGCTGTAAGAACAAAGCATTTATATAAATAAACAGAAAAAATATTTTACTGAAGAGTATAATTTTAATAGGAATAATAAAAACCACTTACAATACTATAAGTGGCTTTTATTAAGTGGGCCCACCTGGGCTTGAACCAGGGACCCCCTGATTATGAGTCAGGTGCTCTAACCAGCTGAGCTATAGGCCCCGAATCAAAGTATTTTGATTCATGAGGCGGCAAAAATAGTTAAATCGGTAGATTTTCAAACTAAAAAACAAATTATGCCATAAATTTT
>JAKAJX010000198.1 GCA_021824855.1 Bacteroidota bacterium
AAATTAATATTCTCGTTGAATTAAAAAATCGGCCAACTCTTTTAAAGCATTTTTACGCAAGGCAGTAACAGCAATTTCATTTAAATGGAATAAGGCAGTTTGCAAATATTTTTCTTTTAATTCATTTGCCCAAGCATCTACATTACATTCTTTGTATATTGTTACAATCTGTTGTACTTTTTGCTCGTTATTTTCTTGCATTAGTTGTTGCAATTTTTCTTTCTGCTGAGCAGAAGCAACTTCAAAAGCATAGAGCAATAAAAATGTTTTTTTATTTTGTTTAATATCGCCACCTACCTCCTTTCCAAATTTTTCAGGATCTCCGAATGCATCTAAATAATCGTCTTGTATTTGAAAAGCAATTCCCAAATTTTTACCAAATTCATATAAATGTTTACAATTATATTCGCTTGCACCGCCTAATATAGCACCCATCTCTAAACTTGCTGCTAACAGTACCGAAGTTTTTAATTCAATCATGTGTAAATAATCGTTGAAAGAGATAGTATCTTTCTTTTCAAAATCAATATCTAATTGTTGACCTTCACAGACTTCTGTGGCAGTTTTATTAAAAATGGTTAATATTTTAGATAGATAATCCGGTTTAATTTTGGTAATATAGTCATAGGCTTTAATTAACATTACATCACCACACAATAAGGCTGTGTTATTTCCATATTGGGCATATATGGTAGGCATACCTCTTCGCAAAGAAGCATCATCCATAATATCATCATGCACTAAAGTAAAATTGTGAAACATTTCAATAGCCGTAGCAACAGCAAATGCATCTGGATGAATGTTTCCAAATAATTCATTCCCCATTAAACATAATACGGGACGAATTCTTTTTCCGCCTAATCGTAAAAAATATTCTCCCGGAGCGTACAATGTAGCTGGAGAATCGGGAAAATGTGTACCACTAAAATGTGCAATAAACTGTTGCGATAATTCTTTAAATGAGTGCATATACAAACCTACATTAAAACTAAAATGAATGTTGCATTTGAAGCAGTAAAATTATTAAGAAAAAGATAAGCTTTTTCGGCACGATTTTTTTATGATGATTACAAAATTAATATTGCATGAAAAAAATTATTGGCACAACAATTTTAATGTTAACAGTATTGGTTGGATTTAGTCAAACCTATAACACAAGTTCATCGTACAAAACGGCTATTGGTTTAAAAGTATATCCCGGCGGCATTTCAGTAAAACATTTTTTAAACGATTATGCAGCAGTTGAAGGAATTGCTTACTCATGGCAGTATGGTTTTAGAACAACAGTATTGTATGAATTGCATGGAAAAATTAATAGTGCAGATGGATTAAAATGGTATGTTGGCCCTGGTGCACACGTTGGATTTTATAATTCAACATGGGCAATAGATTATCCGAATAGAGCAAGCGGCATGTCTATTGGTATTGATGGTGTATTGGGATTGGATTATAAAATTCCCACAGTTCCTTTAAATGTAAGTTTCGATTGGCAGCCTTCTTTTAATCTTATTGGGTATAATTATTTTGAAGGCGGTTGGGGTGGATTAGGAATACGCTATACTTTTTAATTTAATACTAAACTTCTCGGAAAAGGAATTGAGCAAAAATTCAATTCCTTTTTGTATTGAAGAAGATACTACTCTTTGCTATCTAATTTAAATAAACTATCTACAAATTCATGCTTATCAAAAATTAATAAATCATCCAGCTTTTCACCAACACCAATAAATTTAACCGGAATTTTAAACTGATTTGCAATTGCGAGTACCACCCCTCCTTTTGCTGTTCCATCTAATTTAGTTACGGTTAATGCATTAACATCTGTAGCAGCTGTAAAATGTTTGGCTTGTTCTACCGCATTTTGTCCGGTTGAACCATCTAAAACTAACATTACTTCATGAGGGGCAGTTGGTATAATTTTTTGAATTACTCTTTTAATTTTAGACAATTCATCCATTAAATGCAGTTTATTGTGCAAGCGACCTGCAGTATCTATAATAACAACATCATTCCCTTTCGATAAAGCACTTTTTACAGTATCAAAAGCTACCGCACTTGGGTCACTACCCATTGCTTGTTTTACAATTGGTACGCCAACTCGTTCACTCCAAATAGTTAGTTGATCTACAGCGGCAGCTCTAAAAGTATCGGCTGCACCTAACACTACCGAATGACCCGCTTTTTTATAATTATAGGCTAATTTGCCAATAGTGGTTGTTTTCCCTACGCCATTAACACCCACTACTAATATGATGTAAGGTTTTTTATCTGCGGGAATTTCAAAATTTTTATACAATTCATCAGATGCATTAACTAAAATATTTTCAATTTCTTCTTTTAATAATTTATTTAATTCACTGGTATTTATATACTTATCTTGTTTAACTCTTTTTTCAATTCTATCTATAATTTCTACAGTTGTTTCTATCCCTACATCTGCACTTAACAGGGCATCTTCTAAATTATCTAAAACTTCATTATCAATTGTGCTTTTACCGGCAATAGCTTTTGTAATTTTCGACAAAAAGCCTTCTTTAGTTTTTTGCAATCCGGTATTTAAACTTTCTTTTTCTTTTTTACCAAATAGTTTATCAAAAAATCCCATAATTGAAGTTTAATTAATGAAAATAAGCGCAAAACAAAGCTACAAATACTAATTTCTTACGTATATAATTATTTGCGTAATAAAAAAGCTGTCTCAACAAAAGTCGAAACAGCTTTTACAATATCATTTGCTATAAACTTATTTAGCTAAAAAATCTTTTACTTTATCCTTATGCACAATAGCTTCTTTAAAAGTATATGCACCAGACTTAGGGCTGCGTACAGCCTTAATAACTTTAGTCCAGTTTTTAGCTTCGGCTGCTGCTTTCTGGTCTTTTGTTTTTATAGCGGTTTTAGCTGCTTTTGCCATAATTATTTAATTTCTTTATGAACGGTTATTTTTTTTAAGATTGGATTGTACTTTTTCAACTCCATTCTTTCTGGAGTATTTTTCTTGTTTTTAACAGTGATGTAGCGACTTGTGCCGGGCTTTCCGGAATTTTTATGCTCAGTACATTCTAGAATCACTTGAACTCTGTTACCTTTTTTTGCCATTGTATAGGTAATTTAAATTGTTAGATTTTTGTGCCTTCGGCTCTTAATTCTTTAATTACAGTTGCTAATCCTTTTTTGTTGATGGTTCTAATAGCTTCTGTAGAAACTTTTAAAGTTACCCATCTGTCTTCTTCTGCAAAAAAGAAACGTTTTGTTTGTAAATTGGGTAAAAACCTGCGTTTAGTTTTAATGTTTGAGTGAGAAACACTATTACCTGTTTGTGGCTTTTTACCTGTAACCTGACATACTCTTGCCATAACTTAAATTTTTCAATCCGATTTTTTCGGACGGCAAAGGTAGGGAAAGGCAAGTAATTCACAATAAAAAATCATCCTTTTTTAGAATTTTTCTCCACAAAAATTCAATAACTCTATTTTGAATTGAATAATTTTTAAAGTTACTAACAATTATGCCTTCAGTTTAGCTGTATTTTTTTATATTGCAGCACATTTTAGCTGTTATGAATTTTCTTGCAAAGAATTTAGATTTTCTCAATCATCCCCAAAGGGGTTAATTTTATTTGCATATTTTTTTACTCACCAATTTATTTTACCAATTAATTATTCATTTATCATGTTAACT
>JAKAJX010000071.1 GCA_021824855.1 Bacteroidota bacterium
ATTTCAAGAAATAAAAATCCATTATCACCATCGGTATTAAGTATTTGTTCGGTACAAGGTGGGCATACTACCAATGTAATTCCAAGTGAAGTAAACCTAATGGGCACTTTTAGAGCAATGGATGAAACATGGCGTTTTAAAGCACATGAATTAATTACTAAAACAGCTACTGAATTAGTACATGCAATGGGTGCAGAAATTGATATAAAAATAGATGTAGGATATCCTACAGTTGATAATAATACAGAACTAACGCAAATGGCTTGGCGTTTAGCAGATGATTTTATGGGCAAAGAAAATGTTGAAGAAACTGAAATAAGAATGGGAGCCGAAGATTTTGGTTATTATACCCGACAAATACCCGGATGTTTTTTTAGATTAGGTGTGCGTAATGAAGCTGCAGGAATTATTCATCAAGTTCATACTCCGCAATTTAATATTGACGAAAATGCCATTGAAATTGGAATGGGAATGATGGCTTGGTTAGGAATGCAAATACTAAAATGACAATTCTCATAAAGAGAGTAAAGAGTTATACCTATCTTGAGGTTTAATTTAAGTTGAAATTATAAACTTACATACAAGTGTGCAATGCTACAAAAACAATCTTTGCTTTGCAACTTGTTAAATAAAAAGTTATGGATAAAAAAGAACTTCGCAAAGAACAAGCATTAGAATATCATGCAAAAGGAAGACCGGGAAAAATTGAAGTAATTCCTACCAAAGAAGCCAAAACACAAAAAGATTTATCGTTAGCATACAGTCCGGGTGTAGCAGCTCCTTGTTTAGAAATTGCAGCCAATCCCGAAGATGTTTATAAATATACTGCAAAGGGAAATTTAGTAGCTGTTATCAGCAATGGCACTGCTGTATTAGGTTTGGGCGATATAGGTCCTGAGGCACGCAAACCAGTTATGGAAGGTAAAGGAGTACTATTTAAAATATTTGCAGATATTGATGTGTTTGATATTGAAATAAACGAAAAAGATCCCGAAAAATTTGTTCAAATAGTAAAAGCTTTAGAACCAACATTTGGTGGTATTAATTTAGAAGATATTAAGGCACCCGAATGTTTTTACATTGAGCAACAGTTGAAAGAACAAATGAAGATTCCCGTAATGCATGACGACCAACATGGCACTGCAATTATTAGTGGTGCTGCATTATTAAATGCATTAGAAATTCAGGGAAAGAAAATTGAAAATGCAAAATTTGTAGTGAATGGAGCAGGTGCAGCTTCTATTAGCTGTTGCAGATTATATGTTGCCTTAGGTGCAAAAAAAGAAAACTTCTTAATGTTTGATAGTAAAGGATTAATTCAAACAGAAAGAGATGATATTAAAGGAATGAAAGCAGAATTTGCCTCAACAAAAGGCAATGTGGCTTTTCAAGATGCTTTTAAAGATGCCGATATTTTTATTGGTTTAAGCAAAGGCAATGTGGTTAATAAAGATATGATTAAAGCAATGGCAGCAAAACCAATAGTTTTTGCTATGGCCAATCCCGATCCCGAAATTTCTTATGAAGATGCTATTGAAGCAAGAAAGGATGTAATTATGGCTACCGGCCGAAGCGATTATCCCAATCAGGTAAATAACGTACTAGGATTTCCCTATATTTTTAGAGGTGCATTAGATGTTCGTGCTACTAAAATAAATGAAGCCATGAAATTGGCCGCCGTAAAAGCTTTGGCGGAATTGGCTAAAAAGCAGGTTCCCGACATGGTAAATATGGCTTACAATCAAACCAATATTTCATTTGGAGCAGATTATATTATTCCCAAACCCGTTGATCCTCGATTATTATCTACAGTAGCACCGGCTGTTGCTAAAGCCGCAATTGAAAGTGGTGTGGCACAAAAAACAATTGATAATTGGCAAGAATATGAACAAAACCTAAATAAACGATTAGGATTAGATAATCAGTTAATGCGTGCCTTAGGCAATAAAGCAAGACGCAATCCTAAACGATTGGTTTTTGCAGAAGCCGATAATGCAAAAATATTAAAAGCTGCCAGCATTATTTATGACGATGGTATTGCCTATCCTATATTATTAGGTAATGAAGAAAAAATTAGAAAAATTGCCGTTGCTAATAAAATAGATTTAGAAGATATTCCCATCATTGATCCCAGAAGTGATGCCATGGAATTGAAACGCGAAAACTATGGAAAATTATTTTTTGAAAAACGCCAACGCAAGGGATTTAACCAATATGAAAGTTTGAAAATTATGCGTGATAGAATTCATTTTGGTTGTATGATGATTGATACAGGCGATGCCGATGCAATGATAACCGGACTTACCCGAAACTATGCCGATGCTATTAGACCCGCTTTACAAATTATTGGAACTGAAGAAAATGTTTCTAAAATAGCAGGAATGTATTTATTGTTAACCAAAAAAGGTCCGTTATTTTTAGCCGATACCACCGTTAACTTTAATCCAACTGTTGAAGAGTTGGCCGATATTACAGAGTTAGTTGCCAAAGAAGTTCGCAACTTTAATTTAACGCCCAAAATTGCCATGCTAAGCTATAGCAACTTTGGCAGTAGCGATTCTCCCGAAGCAAAACTAGTAGCCGATGCCGTTAAATTAGTAAAACAAAGAAACCCATCATTAATTGTTGATGGAGAAATGCAAGCAAGTATCGCTTTCAATCACGAAATACTAAAAGATAATTATCCATTCAGTTCATTAGTAGATCAGGATGTGAACGTACTCATCTTCCCTAATTTAACTGCAGGCAATATTGCTTATAATTTACTGAAAGAAATTGGCGGAGCCGATGCTATTGGACCAATTTTATTGGGTTTAAAAAAACCGGTTCATGTATTACAATTAGGCAGTAGCGAAAGAAGTATTGTAAATATGGCATTAATTGCAGTGGTTGATGCACAAATGAAAAGTAAATCCAATGAAAATGTTATTACAACAGATTCTTGGAATTAATAGTAGAAAAAGAAAAATTAGTTTAATATTGAGGCGAAAAAATAAACATGAGTTTCTTTAATCATTTTGGTACATACTTGCTAATGCTTAAAGGCATGTTTACCAAACCAGAAAATTATAAAATGTATTGGAAAGAGTTGATGCACCAATGCGTAGAAATTGGGCTTGGCTCTTTGCCTATTGTTATAATAATATCTTTATTTCTTGGTGCAGTAACTACCGTTCAAACTGCCTATCAATTGGTAAGTCCATTAGTTCCTAAAGCAACCATTGCACAAATTGTAAGAGACAGTTTAATTTTAGAGTTATCACCTACAGTATTAAGTATTGTATTAGCAGGTGTAGTGGGTAGCAAAATTGCCAGTGAATTAGGGAATATGCGAATTAGCGAGCAAATTGATGCATTAGAAATTATGGGCATTAATAGTAAAGCTTACTTAATATTACCCAAAATTTTGGGAGCTATTATTGTTGTTCCATGTTTAGTAATTATATCGGCGGTATTAGGAATATGGGGTGGAAGAATTGCAGGAAACTTATCAGGCATTCTTGCTCCAGATATTTTTGATATGGGTTTACGCCAAAGACTAAAGCTTTACAATATTAATGTGGCATTATATAAATCCTACACATTCGCATTTATTATCAGTAGTATTTCGGCTTATTTTGGTTATTACGT
>JAKAJX010000275.1 GCA_021824855.1 Bacteroidota bacterium
TTATCAGTTTTTTTTAATGTTAAAAAAAGTATTAGTAAGCAGCAAAACAATACATTTACAACCTCATTATATATAATGAAAAAACTGTTGTTTTTATACTCGTTTTTGTTGTTAATACAGTTGTTGCAAGCACAATCTGCATGCCCTATTAGTTCGTTAGGACAGAACCCCAGTACTGCATTTCCCGTTTGTGGCGTTAAAAGTTTTTCACAAGGCTCGGTTAATCTTTGTGGCAATACAGTTGTACCGGTTCCGGCATGTAATGGAACTGTTACTTATACCAACATTAATCCCTATTGGTATAAATTCACATCCTATACATCGGGCACTTTAGAGTTTGTAATTACCCCCAATAATTTAACCGATGATTATGATTGGCAACTTTTTGATATAACTAACAGCCAAAACCCCGATTTTGATGTATTTAATAATACAAGTTTATTTGTTGATTGCAATTGGTCGGGCGTAACCGGACAAACCGGAACTTCCGATACAGCCTCTGCCAATAACCAATGTGCTTCTCCAACTAGTTATGCTGCCGGCGGTGTTTCTCCATTTAGTAAACCACCCAATTTAATAAAAGGTCATACCTATCTTTTATTGGTAAGTCATTATACCAATACGCAAAGTGGTTATTCACTTTCCTTTACCGGCGGAACTTCCAGCATTACCGATCCAAGTATTCCAAACTATATTAAAGCTTCCGGCGTTTGTGGAGGCGATAAAGTGTCTATTAAACTTACTAAAAGAATTTTATGTACTACCATTGCTGCCAATGGAAGCGATTTTGCCATAACGCCTTCTAACGGTTTTAGTATTTCGAGTGCATCGGGATATAATTGCAATAACAGTTTCGATACCGATTCAATAATTGTGCAACTAAATGGTTTATTATCTCCTGCCAATTATATCATTCAACAACAAATAGGTACCGATCAAAATACTTTGTTAGATAACTGTCAAAATGCTACACCGGTTGGTACATCTACTCCATTTAATATTATATCGCAACAACTAATAAAAGCCGATTTCAATTATACTATTCACTATGGTTGCGTTATTGATACAATAAATTTTTACTTAGGAGGAAGAAATGTGGTTAACTGGACTTGGATATTTGACAACTCGATTGTTAATACAACAACAGCAAACCCAATTTTATATTACACAACTTATGGCAAAAAAACTGCAAAGCTAATAGCCCAAAATACAGTTTGTACCGATAGTGCTTTTATAAGTTATACGCTAACCAACTCACCATCAAAAGCAGCATTTTCATCTGCTAATTTTGCCTGCCCATCCGATACGGTTTCGTTTCAAAATAATAGTATTGGTCATATTGCTTCTTGGTATTGGGATTTTAGTAACGGGCACATCTCTACCAATAAAACCCCTGCTATACAAATATTTCCGGCATCTAATAGCTTAAAAGAGTATCCTGTAAGTTTAGTCATTACCGATTCAATTGGCTGTTCCGATACAACCTATAAAATTATTACCGTAGCTCCTAATTGTTATATTGCAGTTCCATCGGCTTTTACTCCCAATGGAGATGGAAGAAATGATTATTTATATCCATTAAATGCCTACAAAGCAAGTAATCTTATTTTTAGAGTATTTAATCGGTTTGGTCAATTAATTTTTGAAACGCAAGATTGGACTAAAAAATGGGATGGGAAACTAAATGGCATTGATCAACCGGCAGGAACCTATGTTTGGTATTTGAATTATACCGATACTGATACGCATAAAAATGTTTCTTTAAAAGGCACAACCGTTTTAATAAGATAATAATTATAGAATTAGGTTTGTTGAAGAGATATTTTTTTGCTTATTTTGCGACTCTGTTAAAGGTCCGGTAGCTCAGCTGAATAGAGCAACAGCCTTCTAAGCTGTGGGTCATTGGTTTGAATCCAATCCGGATCACTAAGGTGAAGTTATTATAACTTCACTTTTTGTTTTATGTACATTCGTGCAATTATACAATTATGGATGTAAAAATTGAACAAAGCTGGAAAGATGTGTTACAAAATGAATTTAGTAAACCTTACTTTTTACAAATTGCAGCTCATTTAAAAACCGAAAAAGCAATAGGCACAACCATTTACCCACCGGGTTCTCTCATTTTTAATGCATTCAATCAAACCCCATTTCATGCTATTAAAGTGGTTATTTTAGGCCAAGATCCATACCACGGTGCAGGTCAAGCAATGGGTTTAAGCTTCAGTGTTCCCAATGGCATCGCTTCGCCCCCATCCTTAATAAATATTTATAAAGAACTACATTCCGATATTGGTATGCCCATTCCAACATCGGGCAACTTAACTAAATGGGCAGCACAAGGCGTTTTATTACTTAATGCCGCATTAACCGTAAGAGCCAATGAACCTGCAAGCCATAGTAAAATTGGTTGGATGAATTTTACCGATGCAGTTATTAAAATAATTTCGGATGAAAAAAAGGGAATTATTTTTTTGCTTTGGGGAAAATTTGCACAAGAAAAACAATACTTAATTGATGAAACAAAACATTTTGTATTAAAAGCTGCTCATCCATCGCCCTTTAGTGCAGATAAAGGTTTTTTTGGATGCAAGCATTTTAGTAAAACCAATCAATTATTAATGCAACAAGGTTTAAACCCTATTGATTGGCATATTTAAAATTTATAATTATGAAAAAAATATTTGTCGAAATTTTTGCTCGAATATGGGCTGCATGGGGCTTAATAACTTTTATTATAACTTTTCTATTATTTCTTATACCATCATTATTATGCTATTTCATACCCGGCTATAAGGGGCAACATATTTTTATTCTTATCTCGAAAATATGGATGAAAGTTTGGTTAACTATTATTGGATGCAGGGTAATTGTAAAAGGTAAAGAACACTTTAAAAAAAACACGGCTTATATTGTTACTTGCAATCATAATGCTTTATTAGATGTACCATTATCCTCTCCATTTATACCGGGTGGCAATAAAACAATTGCTAAAACATCATTTGCTAAAATTCCCATATTTGGATTGTACTATAAAAAAGGTTCGGTATTGGTAGATAGAAGAAATGATGCAAGCAGAAGAAAAAGTTTTGAGGAAATGAGAAAAGTTTTAGCACAAGGTATGCATATGTGCATTTATCCTGAAGGAACAAGAAACAGAAGTCAAGAACCTTTAAAAAAGTTTTATGATGGAGCTTTTAAACTATCGGTAGATACTGGGGTAGCCATTATTCCTGCTGTTATATTCAACACTAAAAAAGCAATGCCTATCAATAAAAAATTTTACTTACTTCCCCAAGTATTACAAATACATTTTTTAGCACCCATATTGCCAAAAGATTTATCGTTCGAGGATTTAAATAAAAAAGTATTTGCGGTAATGAAGGATTATTATTTAACGCATCAATAACTATAATAACTCCTATTTCTATTTATTCTTAAGTCGCGTAAAATACCCGATTTAGGACTAATTGTAATACTAAAAGATCGATAAGGACCAACCGGAGTTACATTTACATTCATTTGCCAGCAATGCATTTCTCTCGAAAACCATAAAGTAAACATTTGTAATTTTCCGGCTGTAAAATCGAAATATCCATTACCCCCTGTTTTCCATTTTGGAGTTAAACTAAAACTTCCGGAAAAATTTACACTCGATGTAATTACCGTCATATACGAATAGCTGCCTAATAAATTAGAGGTAACCGTTTTAGAATATCCCAATGCATAAGATAAACTTAAATCCCAGGGTATATTAAAATCGGTAAATTCAGCAGGATTAGATCTTGCATATTGCAGTTGCCTCATTTGTTCATCGGGAGTCATAAACGGATCGGGTGCAAGCCTTTCCTTATCGGCTTTTTCATCTTTTGGCTTACTTTTAAATGAGGTAGAAATTGCAATATTGGCATTGGTAATTCTTCCCAATTTTCCATCAGCCAACATTAATTTATTGATATGATAGCCAAAATTATCAACTTGATACGGATCTAATGTAGCAGAAGTAGTAATATTAATTTTTTCGAATAAAGTACTTCGCATATAAAAATTTACCGGAGCCATTGCAAAACTATCTGCCAATAAATCGTAGGCAGAATTAAATCCAAAACCATCTATTAATTTTATTTTTTTGGTGGCAGATGCCGATGTATCACTCTTGTCCTTCACTTTCATTTCTAATAAATTATCAATGCCAAATGTTACGCTACCACTGCTTTTGGGCAGTATTGGCGTACCCGATGCACCTAATCCGAGCTGAGAAAAATAGAGTTTATGTCCAAATGTATCTACCTGCACCGACTGATAATTTTTTAAAGTGAGATTGGGCGTATAACTAAATCCTATTGTTGGTCGCATTTCATGACGAATAGCTTTTACAAATGAATTTTTAAATTTTAATGTTCCAAAAACTCTGGTGCTGGCACTCATTCCAAAGCTTACATTCCGCAAAGCATAAATACCTTTAGTTAAAGTAGTATCTACTTTTTTAAGTGAGGTATCCCAATATCTGTTTAATTTTTGTGCCAACCATTGCTCTGAATAACCAATACTTGGCGAAAGTGTTACAGGCCCCAATTGAGGTAACGTAAAAGTAATAGGCACTGTATGGGTTACTGTCCATTGGGCAGTATCTAACATTTTTCTAAAATTAAAAGCAGTATCGTAGTAAGAAAATTGGTTTTGAAAGTTAGTACTGTACCCTATCCCAAAACTTTCGTACCATTTGGGAGTACCTATTTTATCCTTTTTTTGAAAAGGATACACCGTAGCCATATTAAAAGAAATATTAGGCAAGTTTAATGACACTAAATGACTAAGGCTATTTTGGCTATGATTAAGGTTGACCGATAAATTAGCTTTTCCTCTAAAATCTTTACTATAACTTATATTAGAGCTTAAGTTATTACTAAAATTTAAGGTTGGATCATTAGGAACTAATTGATTATATCTGGTACTTCCAAAATTTACATTAGCAGAAAAATTGGTTCCCGGTCTGGCTCTATTATCTCTTGTATGGCTCCAATTGAGCATAAATGTAGAGAACTTTGAAAACTCGTTTTGTGTAAAATTATACGGCGTATTATTTAATGATACTGTTTTTTGAATGGTAATATTTAGTGCCCCACTATAATGATAGCGTTTAATATATTTAGGATTAACATTTAATCTCCATCCACCATAAGAATAAATATCGGCCATGCTGGTAACATCCAAATTATCATTCACTACTTTATAGTAACCTATATTAGTTAATCCAAAGCCCATAATATCATTCGAAGCAAAAGCAGGTGCAATTAACCCGGAGTGCCTTCCTTGAGTTAAAGGAAAAATACCAAACGGAATACCAATTGGAATAGGCACTCCTTCAAATTCAGGAGATGCCGGTCCACTTACTGCTATTTTATTATTAATGAGTTTAATTCTTCGAGTTCTAATGGCAAAATGTGGCGTATCTAAATTGCAGGTAGTAATTAATGCACCTCGTCCATAAAATACATCGGCACTCACCTTTTTAAGTTCTTGTGCATTTACGTGCATTTCACCCTCCATATAGTGCGTGTTTTTAGTAATTCCTTTCATACTTTTCATATTAAAAAGTATAGAATCGCTCACCGATTTCATTTGAGCTTGCACTAACTTGGGTTTACTCATAGGGTTATTGGAAGTATCCACCATTCCATAAGCCCTAATTAATTGAGATTGCTGATCGTAATTAATGGTGGCTGCATCTAAAGTAATATCCTTATACTTTGTATTCGATTTTCCATACAATACAAATTGTTTGGTAGACATAATTAATACTCCCGAATCTTTAGCAGAATAATTAACGGGAGCATCTAACGAGTCTTTAGACACAAGTGTATCAACAGTTTTTATTACACTATCTTTACGACGAATAGAATCTTTTTCAGCTAAAGAATCTGTAGAAGTTGCTATTACTTTTTCTGCAACAACCGGAATTGTATCAGAAAAAGAAGTTAAAGCTGACGAAACTACTTTTTTATTTCCTTTGCTTGCTATTAATTGCAAAGAAAATAGAATCAGTATTGTGGTTACAATACTACCAATAATTGTTTTTACGTTAAGTTTAGGTACAATTCTCATTTTAAGTATCGGCAAAAATAAGTGCTTATAAGTATATATACATTTTATAAACTTCCTTTAACGATTTGATATGATGATATACAAAAAAATAGTATTCGTTTTCCTTTTATCTTTTACAGCTAAAAGCTTACTGGCATTGCCCAATGGAGATGATAAAAAATTTCAGAAAAAACCTCTTAAACGAATTGTAATTGATGCAGGGCATGGAGGTAGCAGCAGCTTTGCAGGAAAATTTTATGGTGCATCGAGTAAATTTGGAGAAGAAAAAGACATTACACTATCGGTAGCTTTAAAATTACAAGAAGCTATTAAAAATGAAATCCCGGATGTAGATGTAATTATGACAAGAACCAGTGATATTTTTGATAGCCCCATTATAAAAGCCAATAAAGCCAATGACGCAAAAGGAGATTTGTTTATTTCTATTCACTGTAATGATGTTTCCCCCATTGTACATCACGAAATAATTGGCTACACCACTAAAACAGTTAAGCGAAAAGGGAAAAAAACAACTAAAAAAATACCTAAATACCATATTTATACTACTCCTAATCCCGCAAAAGGAACTGAAACTTATATTTGGGGAGTTGGCAAAACCAAGGATAAAGAAGATGCTTTAATTGAAAACGATTTTATAGACACAACCAGTGGCGATTTAAAAGGTTTTGACCCAAATGATCCCGTGCAAAAAGTAGAAATATCTTTACGCACACAACAATATTTTGAAAGAAGCAGAAAATTGGCCGAAACAGTTGAAGAAGAATTTGTGAAAGGAGGAAGAACAAGCAGAGGTGCTAAACAAAGAGATGAAAAAGGCATTTGGGTATTGCAAGCCGTTAATATGCCGGCAATTTTAATAGAGATTGGCTTTTTATCGAACGATGATGAAGGAGAATATATTACCAGTGAAAAAGGCCAACAAGAAATTGCTGCATCTATTGTACAAGCTATAAAACGCTATAAATTTTCTTTAGACAATAAAATGCAAAACGGCAGTAAAGGGTAATAGTTTAAAACAAATTATTCATTAATTCAAGAGGCGGAAAATAGTCGAAGGGCAATATTGTATCAAAAGAAGTGCTTCTCCAAAAACCATCTATTACTAAATCGGAAGGCTCAAAATACATTCCGTTAGATTCTATTCTTAATTTTCGGGTGGATAGTAAGGAAATATAAGATTCCTGAGGTTGCCAAGTAAAATTGGCGGTTTGATAACTAACTTGAAAAATATCATCTGAGGCAAAGAAAATCTCATGCAAACCTCTATTCTTCTCTAAAATATCTTGCTCAGTAATATTTTGTTTATCCAGCATATCAATATATTTCAGATTGGCAGGAATACGCAAGGCACTATTCAAAAGTTTAGGCTGTTCCAAATATTCACTATACTTTTTACTTACAGATTTGTACAATTCCGTTCCTTCAAAAACATGATCCACTTTATGCAAACTAAATCCGTTAATAGCCAACTTTTCATCGTACAACGATCGCATAAATTGTAATAAAGAACCCTTATACACATTTAGTCTTCTGTAATCCCTATCTCGTTTTGCAGTATTATTTTTGTACGAAAGCGGTTTAAAATAATAAAAGCCATTAAATTGAATATTATTAGCACTGATAGTTAAATTATTGATGTAGATAACTGTCATGTATCCTAAAAATTCATTTAAAAAAAATAATTTATCTACTGTTTTTACTGTTAGTGAAGAAGAGGTAGAATCGTATTCAAATCGCAATACAGTTGGATTAATTAAAGAATTATACCCTTCAGCTAATTGATTATTCAACATCCATTTTTCGAATACAGGTTTAAAAAGAGTATAATTTTTAGTAGCAATACTATCGGGTTGAATGAATAATTTATCAGGAGTAAGAGGAATTAATTGAAACACGATTTTTTGATTTGAAGAATCTTTTGAAAACCTATATACGAGATAATGATAGCCTTTTGCAACCACAATCAAATCAAAATAATATTCATCGTTTGCATTTAATTCAAAATTACCATTACTATCGGATTCGCTATATTTTGTAGTTCCATTAATAAATACATCTGCAGCTATGATAGATTTTTGCGTAGAAGCATCAACTATTTTTCCTTCAATAGTATATGCATTAGCATTAAATGCTAATAAAATACAACAAAGATTTAAACAAAATAACTTATACTGCAACATGATTAAAATTAATACAACATTCTCACTTTGATCGTTTCCTTTACATCTTTTAAGAGTTCTACTGCTTGTTTCGATAGCTTTTTATCTACATCTAACACAACATAACCTATACTTTCATTGGTTTTTAAATATTGCCCAACAATATTTATTTGATGCTTAGATAATTCGGTATTAATAGCACTTAATACTCCCGGCACATTATTATGGATATGTAAAATTCTATGAGCACCTTCAACCGCAGGTAAACTTATTGGCGGTACCGTATGTGAACCATAAGTAATTCCTTTTTCTAAATAATTAAACAGTTTAACGCTTACATCTTCTCCTATATTTTGTTGTGCTTCTTCGGTTGAGCCACCAATATGAGGGGTTAGAATAACATTAGGCAATCCTTGCAAAGGCGTAGTGAATTTATCTCCATTTTTTTCAGGCTCCCATGGAAACACATCAATTGCAGCTCCTGCAATAATTCCTTCAAGTAAATATTTTTTTAAAGCATCTAAATCAACCACTTCTCCTCTTGCATAGTTAATTAAAATAGAGCCTTTCTTAAAATATTTAAGATTGTTTTTATTGATTAGATTTTTTGTTTGAGGTGTTTCGGGAACATGCAAGGAAATAATATCCGATTGACTTAATAAATCTTTCAAACTCTTTGTAGTTACTGCATTACCCAAAGGCAATTTTGTTTCAATATCATAAAACATTACACGCATGCCTAAGGCTTCGGCTAATACACTAACCTGAGACCCAATATTTCCATAACCAACTAAACCTATTGTTTTACCACGCAATTCAAAACTACCTTTAGCATCTTTCATCCAAATACCTTCATGTGCAGCTTTGTTTTTATCGGATATTCGTCGAATTAATATAATTGATAATCCTATTACCAATTCGGCAACACTTCGTGTATTACTATACGGAGCATTAAAAACCGTAACTCCATTTTTAGTAGCTGCTTTTAAATTCACCTGATTAACTCCAATACAAAAACAACCAATTGCTTGTAATTTATTGGCAGCATTAAGCACTTTTTCGGTAATATTTGTTTTAGAACGTATGCCTAATAAGTGTACATCTTTCACAGCTTCTATTAATTGTTCTTCACTTAATGCACCTCCTATTTTTTTAACATTGGTATATCCACTTTGCTTAAATAGTTGTACTGCTTTATCGCTAATGTTTTCTAAAAAAAGAATGTTAATTTTTTCTTTGGGATAACTGGTTGTTTGCTGATTCATACAACGAAAATAAATGTTATTTTAAATGTAATTACTCAATAAGTTTTCCACGAATAGTTTAAACTTAAATGCAAAGAAACATATTCTTTTATATTTGCCGCTTTCAATAAATAAAAATATGCTACGACTGATCTCTATATTTTGCTTTTCATTTTTGTTTTTTTCGTGCCACTCGCAACAAACCAATGATAAAAATAATTCTGCTCTTAGCAGTTATACTTTCAAACCACTTAGCGAAGTTTCGAAAGAAAAATATACCGAAGCCATAGAACCATTATACGAAAAAATGTTGCTGAAGAAAGGTTTTAATGGAGCTATTTTAATGGCAAAAAATGGAGAAATTGTATTTGAAGATTACCATGGTATTTACAATCAAAAAACAAAAGATAGTATCACAAAAGATACTCCATTTCATTTGGCATCCATCTCTAAAACATTTACAGCAATGGCGGTTTTGCATTTGTGGGAGCAAGGCAAACTTTCGTTAGATGATTCTATTCAATCTTTCTTTCCAAATTTTCCATATAAAAATATCACCATAAAAAATTTATTATCGCATCAAAGCGGCCTACAGAATTATGCTTATTTCATGGATAATCATAAAACTGAAGTAATTAAGATGAGAAATAAAAGAGGAAAATTAATACGCGTTTATAAAACAGTTAAACTAAAAGATGTACCGGAAATAAAAGGTTTTATATCGAATGAAGATGTGCTGCAATTTTTAATTAATAAAAAACCTCCTGTACAAGCATTGCCAGGTCGTGTATTTAATTATTGTAACACCAACTACTCTCTTCTTGCATTAATTATTGAAAAAATAACCAAGCAACCATTTCCTAAATACATGAAAGATAGTGTTTTTACACCCTTAGGAATGACACATACATTTGTTTTCAATATGGCAGATACAGGAAAATATATCCCATCTTACAACTACAATAAAACTCCTTTTAAACTCGAAAAATTTGATTGCATTTATGGCGATAAAAATGTATACAGCACTGTAAGAGATTTATTACTTTGGGATAAAGCATTGTATTCGGGCACTTATATTAAAGCATCTACCTTAGAAATGGCCATGCATCCATTTAGCAATGAAAGAAGAAAAGGGCATTATTATGGATTAGGTTGGCATTTATTAGTGGATGATAGCGGTGAAGATACTATTGTATACCACAATGGCTGGTGGCATGGCAATAACACTGTTTTTGCCAGATTAATTAACGATACTGCTACCCTTATTATATTGGGAAATAAATTCAATAAAAATATTTATCATGCACGGCAATTGGCATCTGTATTTTCTACTATTACAGATACAACCAATGTAGAAGAGTAGGCAGCTATACTTATTGAGCTAAAATTAAATTTTACTTCATCGGTTTTGCCCTATTTTTGCCGACCTATCAAAAAACAAAACACAACTCGCTTTTATGAACAATTTGTTTTATTTGGTTCCCGCAATGGGATTAGTGGGATTAATCTACACGTATATCAAATTTAATTGGGTATCAAAACAAGATGCCGGAACCGAACACATGCAAAAAATAAGCACCTATATTGCCGAAGGTGCTATGGCTTTTTTAAAAGCCGAATGGAAAATACTTTCGTATTTTGTTATAATAGTTGCATTATTATTGGGTTTTATGGCAACTAAAAATTCCAATTCGCATTTTTCTATCGCTTTTGCATTTATTGCAGGTGCAGTATGCAGTGCTTTTGCAGGTTATATAGGAATGGTTGTTGCAACAAAAGCCAATGTACGCACTGCTAATGCTGCCAGAACTAGTTTATCTAAAGCTCTAAAAGTATCATTTACCGGCGGTTCGGTTATGGGATTAGGCGTTGCCGGATTAGCAGTATTAGGATTGGGAAGTTTATTTCTTATTTTAAAATCAGTATTTGCTCCAGCCTCTGTTGATTCTGCCGCAAT
This sequence comes from Bacteroidota bacterium, assembly GCA_021824855.1. Lineage (GTDB taxonomy): Bacteria > Bacteroidota > Bacteroidia > Chitinophagales > Chitinophagaceae > JAKAJX01. The sequence goes on from JAKAJX010000275.1 coordinate 11,466, forward strand.
GGTTAAAACTATTGAAGTATTAACCGGATTTTCTCTTGGTGCAGAATCAATTGCCTTATTTGCTCGTGTTGGAGGTGGTATTTATACTAAAGCCGCCGATGTTGGTGCAGATTTAGTAGGAAAAGTTGAAGCAGGTATTCCTGAAGATGATCCTCGTAATCCGGCAACTATTGCAGATAATGTAGGCGATAATGTTGGTGATGTAGCAGGTATGGGTGCAGATTTATTTGGCTCTTATGTGGCTACCGTATTAGCAACTATGGTATTGGGACAAGAAACCAAATCAATAGACAATTTTGGAGGATACGCTCCTATTTTATTACCCATGCTTATTGCAGGTATTGGTATTATATTTTCAATTGTAGGTACTTTTTTTGTGAGAGTGAGCGATACTGCCGGCGTTACTACCAATAATGTACAAAAAGCATTAAATATGGGTAACTGGGGTTCTATTATTTTAACAGCATTAGCATGTGTTGGATTAGTATACACCATTTTACCCGAACAAATGGAATTAAGACATATTACATTTACCAGAAATGGTGTTTTAGGTGCAATTGGAGTTGGTTTAGCCGTAGGAACTTTAATGAGCATCATTACCGAATATTATACAGCTATGGGTAAAAGACCCGTTCTATCTATTATTCGCCAATCTTCAACCGGTCATGCTACCAATGTTATCGGCGGATTAGCAATTGGTATGGAATCTACCTTTTTACCTATTTTAGTTTTAGCAGGTGGTATTTGGGGTTCATTTGCTTGTGCCGGATTATATGGTGTTGCTATTGCTGCAGCCGGAATGATGGCCACTACCGCTATGCAATTAGCCATTGATGCATTTGGACCAATTGCCGATAATGCAGGCGGAATTGCTGAAATGAGTGAATTACCAAAAGAAGTTCGCGAAAAAACCGATGTACTTGATGCGGTTGGAAATACTACAGCAGCTACCGGAAAAGGATTTGCAATTGCTTCTGCTGCACTTACAGCTTTGGCATTATTTGCTGCTTATGTTGGCGTAATTAATAATAATGGATATGCTATGAGTGGCATAGATATTTATAAAGCAAAAGTATTAGCAAGTTTATTTGTTGGAGGAATGATACCTTTTATATTTTCATCATTGGCTATCCGTGCTGTTGGTCAAGCCGCTATGAGTATGGTTGAAGAAGTTCGCAGACAGTTTAAAACCATTCCCGGAATTATGGAAGGTACCGGCAAACCCGAATACGATAAATGCGTTGCAATTTCTACTCAAGCATCTATTAGAAAAATGATGTTGCCGGGTGCTATTGCCATTATATCTCCATTAATAATTGGATTTATTTTAGGCCCCGAAGCATTGGGTGGTTTTCTTGCAGGTGCTACCGTTAGCGGTGTTTTAATGGGTATGTTTCAAAATAATGCAGGTGGAGCATGGGATAATGCTAAAAAATCTTTTGAAAAAGGCACTGAAATTAATGGCGAAATCTATTATAAAAAATCAGAACCACATAAAGCATCGGTTACCGGTGATACGGTTGGAGATCCTTTTAAAGATACATCCGGACCATCAATGAATATCTTAATCAAATTAATGTCTATTGTTTCTTTAGTAGTTGCTCCAACTTTGGCTCAAATTCATAAAACCAATATTCAACCTACTAATACCGAAAATAAAATTGAAGTAAAAATTATAGAAACAAAAAATACCGATTCGGTAGTAAACAGCAATTTAACTGAGAAAAGTTCAAACATACATCTTATAGAAGATGCTTTAAGAAAAGATGGTTTATTGAAAGGTAATGATATACAAATAGAAATCAAAAACGGAATAATTAGCATCAACGGAAAAGAATTATCGGCACAAGAATCTGACAAGTACCTTTCTACCACAAAAAATTAAAAAATTTTAAGTTCATACAATAAAAAATAGAAGTATCACGTTATAAATCTCCACCCTTGTTGGTGGAGATTTTATTTTAACCCTTTTTAAACCGTAATCTTAAGAAAACAACTTAAATACCATTCTTATGATTAATCGGCTAAAAATTAATGTACTTGTTGTACTAATTGCCTCATTACTAATTGCAGGTATTATTGCTAAACCATATACCTATATTGCAGGGAAAACATATTATTCGAATCAAGATTATACCTGTTGCAAAGGAAGTCAATTATATGTGCATCATTTCTATATTGAACATTTTCTTTGGATACGAGTTGCCAGCGGATATACTACAGAATCGATAGGCAAACCTAATGATGAAGGTTGCAATATTCAATGCACCGATGATGATATAAAATGACTACATTCTTATAAATTCATTCCTACAACAGTTTAAAAAAAGATAAAATCCCGAGTGTTTCGGGATTTTTTTATTAAAAAAGGCTAAAGTCGATATTAAATTAACCTGAAAGCCGGATGATACTTATGCTCCTACTAAATAGCCTTTATACCTTTGTGGTATCCCAATTTTCTATAATTAACCGATAAAACTAATTTCCTATGTTCAGTAGACTTAAACTTAATGTAGCCATTATTATTACAGCATTATCGCTTGTAACCGTAACTGTGGCAGCTCCTTATACAAATATGTTTGGCAAGCATTATAAAGCTTCTTTAGATTATACTTGCTGCAAAGGAGATCAATTATACATTCACCATTTTTATACTACCCAATTTTTTTGGGTTGAAATGGGAAATGGTTATTCAGTTGAAGCCGTAGGCAATCCTATACCAGGCGGTTGTAATATTCAATGCAGCGAATAAATTTTCAGATATTTTTTTATTGTAACCCACTTTATAATAAGTGGGTTTTTTGTTAATTCTCACTCAACCATAAAAATTAGATTTATTTTTAGAAAGTTTGCCTTAAATTGCTTACGAAAAAAATCGTAAGATGAGTATATCCAAACCGATAAAGCCCACAGAAAGTGAACTGGAAATTTTAAGAATACTCTGGGATAAACAGCAAGCCACAGTTAGAGAAGTTCATGAAATACTTGCCGAACACAAAGATGCAGGATACACTACTACCCTTAAACTACTTCAAATAATGTTTGAAAAAGGGTTAGTAAACAGAAATGATGCTACCAAAACACATATTTATTTTGCTGCAGTAAGTAAAGAAAGTACTCAACAGCAATTTGTAGGAAGGATGATTCAAAATCTTTTTAGTGGTTCTCCCACTCAATTAGTAATGCAGGCATTAGGAAATCATACCCATAGCAAAGAAGAACTTGCACAAATTCAGGAACTATTAAATACCTTAAAAAAGCAGTAAAGTATGCAAGTAATAGCTAATTCGGGATTATTATATGCACTTAGCTTGGCTTTACTTAATAGTATATGGCAAAGTGGTTTATTATGGCTACTGTATTTATTCATTACCCGAATAATAAAGCTTACATCACACATACAATATTGGATAGCTGTTTTAGTACAAATAGTAAGTTGTGTATTTTTTATTTTTTCTGTTATAGCAAATACCGAATCAAAAAATGTTTTGTATAGTTTTAATTCTATTCAAAGTAACACAATACGCTTACCAACTAATCCAACTTATATATCTATAATTTTATCTTTATTAGCAATCGTATATTTATTATTAACAGCATTCCTCTTGCTTAAACTAATATACTCGTATCAGTTTTCGCAAAAAATATATCGGAGACATTTAATTGAGATGGATGAAAGATGGCAATATTTTATAACCAACGTTGCAAAAAAATGGAATATACCATCTACCATAAAAATATTTGCTTCAGTGCAAGTTGATAGTCCATTAACCATTGGCATGTTAAAACCAATAATTATAGTTCCATTAGCCAGTATCAATTACCTCAGCACAGAACAAATGGAAGCAGTTTTACTACATGAATTATCGCATATTAAAAGAGCCGATTATTTTATAAACTTATTATTAGTATTGATTGAGACCATTTTATTTTTCAATCCATTTAACCAATTAATCAGCAAAGTAATACTCCAAGAAAGAGAAAGTGCATGTGATGATATTGTATTATCTTTTTCCTATTCTCCAATAAATTATGCAGAAGCCTTGTTTCAATTAGCAGCCAATTCTGTAAGAAAAGATACTTTGCAATTTTTAATGAAGGCTATTAATAACAATACCCACTTATTGAAAAGAATTGTAAGAATTACAGGTACTTCCCAATATAAGTCTGATTTTAGTTATATAAAAAGTATAAAAATTATAGCACTACTATTAATAAGCATAAGTACAGCCTTCTTCACTTTATTTAACTTTACTTATACTAATAACAATAAAAAAAAATCAATTCAATTAATATCATCCATCAAGGAAAATAAAAATGTTGTTATAAAAAATAGCTATTTAAAAAAGTTTAAAAATAACAGCCGCATTGCCCAATCAAAAAAATATTATAGTCATACAACAAAATATACCATTACCGATAACGACCTTAACGCAATTGTAGCAACCTTAAATAGTTTGCCAATTGAGCAAGTAAACTATACTTCTATAGAATCTAATTTGAAAAATAAAATTAATAGAAACACCTATTCTCTTTCTTCAAAAAATTTAAAAGAAAAAATAAAAAAATATTTAAGTGAGAAAAAAATTTCTGTTGAAGATTTTAAAAATAAAATAGACTCTTTTAAAACAATGCTTCAGAAGCAACAATTACTTGTTCATTATGCTGCATATACAAAGAACAATGCAGTAATCTCACCATCTATTTATATTGAGAAAGATTTAAATGAAAGTGCCGATTCAACCAATGTAAGTTTTAATGATACTACTGCAACAAGAGCTTCATCTCAATTGTATATGATAATTAATTTAAAATCAGAAAATAAAGATTCGGCATACCTTATCATTCCACTAAAGAAAACAATATATCCATCTTCTGCAGACTAAATGCTACTACCAAAAAAGTTTAGGATTGGTATTTTCATATCGATTATTTATCATAAACCCAATTAACAATTCATGAGTTCCTTTACTAACAGTATTGAGTAAAGATGTACTTAAATCGTAAGAATAACCAATTAAAATATCTTTAGCTGCATGAATGCCCAACATAGCAGCAAAGCCATTTTGATAACGATAAGAAAATCCTGCCCATAAAATATCTTGATATTGAAATTTGGAATTAATATCAAAAGAAATTGGTAATGGATTGATATAACGAACCATAACAGAAGGAAGAAAACTAACATCATCCGATAAGGGTATTTTATATCCGGCAGAGAAAAAAGTATGCGGCAAAAGTTTGCCCGATTGCAGCGCTACCGTATTATTAGAAAACGCAACCTGCTCAGGAATAATTTGCTGCATAGATAATCCTATAAAATACTTATCGGAGTATAATAAAATTCCGGCACTCATATCAGGCTTAATTGAATTGATAATTCCACTTGTACCAACAGCAGGATCTACAGGAGTTGCAAAACTAAGTTTATCGGCATTTAAACTTAATTGAGTAAATCCAATTGAAACACCTACAGATAAAGATGTTTTAGGAGCAATACCAATATGATAGGCATAAGAACCATAAGCTGCAAAACGGTTTAATGGTCCTGTAATATCATTAATTGCCGTAAATCCAACACCTGCATGAGATTCAGGAACTGAATAATTTTGCCACAATGCATCCCCTAACGGATTTTCTCCGGGTGCATGAAAAGTTGTAGGTGTTTGTCTATCATAATCGCTCTTCGAAAGTGGTCCATTAATAGTAATATATGTTGTAACCGGAGCATCTTGCAATCTAACCCATTGTGTTCTATAACTTGCTCTTGCATCCCAATAATTTTCTATCCCGGCAAAAGCAGGGTTTATTAAATACTGGTTTAAAATATATTGTGTGTAGTAGGGTCTTTGTTGAGCATTGCCATGAAAACAATACAACAATAACATTACTAAAACAACTACCAATTTATTATAAACAAACCGATTGTTTCTTTGAGCATAAAAAATATTTTGAACAATCAACAACATAAATTTTTAATACTAACCCACGTTTTAGATTATTGGGTAAAATAATAATAAATACAATTCACTAAATATAATTTATACGAAAGATACATAGCTATATGCTAATAGAATTTATTATTTGCGAAGCAGCAGGTCCTTCACAAAATAATATATCTAAAATACTTAGGTTGTGTTGAAACCCTATTTTATGCTGAAATACTTGTGTATACCCAATTAAAGACTTCTGATTTTGAAAATTTTTGGGCATCCATTTGTTGCGATAATCATTTACAGTAGAATGATAGTCTTTTATAAAACTTTCAGAAGTAACAACAATAGTTTTTAATTTAAGTTGTTGTAATGCCCATTGCAGCAACTGCTGATTTAGATCAACTAAATAAATGAACTGTTTTTCTACCAAAATAGCATACAGCTTGTCTTTATAAAATTCAAAAAATGGAGATTTGCCATAACACGAGGTAATTGTTTTCCAATGCATTTTTTGCCAATGCTCACTATAATTAATTTTAATATCTTTTATCAATCCTTTTTGTTCTCTTCCATTTAAAATTGGAATGGTTAATGTAATTAAACCATTGCTACCTGCAATAACTGTTCTATTCCTAAAACTAATTTTTTGCCAATTTTCCATCAGCTCAATAGTAGCAGTATGATGTTGAGCTAAAGCAACAAAATATTGAATGCTGCCAAAATATTGGGTTTCAATTATCATATTATCGTTCATCAAAACATATATTCCTATCAAAAATAAACCTTAGTTGGTAGTAATAATTGCCTGTTTCAATTTTCGTTACTATTTTGCAAATAAAACTTGAAAAAAATATTTTTACTTTTCGCTATCTCCTTTATTCTATTTACCTCTTGCCATAAACCTGTATCGTTCGAGTATAAAGGCATAAAGAATTTTAAACTTGATCAATTGGGGTTCAACAAAAGCAAAGTGTCAATGGATTTAATTTATTATAATCCTAACAACTTTGGGGTTGAATTAAAAAAAGTGGATTGTGCTATTTATATTAACAATAGTTATTTAGGAAAATATTTATTAGATACTACCCTTCGCATTAATAAAAATTCGGAGTTTATTTTACCTTCTTCAATGGAAGTAGATATGAAAGATGTATTTAAAAACGGAGTTACTTTTTTATTAAATAAAGAAGTATTAGTAAAAGCAGTTGGCACTTCAAGAGTTGGTAAATCGGGCATATTTTTTACGGTTCCTATTAACTACGAAGCAAGGCAGACTTTAGCCTTATTTTAATGATATGGTGCTAAATGGCAAGGTTTACCTTTTTGTGGTCCGCCACCATCTTCGGCTCTTTTGCAAATAGGTGGTAATTTTTTATATGCTTCTTCATCGGCTTTTGTGCTA
>JAKAJX010000036.1 GCA_021824855.1 Bacteroidota bacterium
ATATCATCGGTAGCAATAAAAGAACAACTATACAGGTTGGCCAAATCAATAATATTTAAAACTCCTTTACCCGAAAGTTTAACCGAAAAAGGATCTTCTTCATCTCTTACCAACACTTTCATCCAAGGCGGACAAACAAATTTACCATCTCCAACAGAATAAGCCTGCGATAACAATTCCGTCATTCCATATTCCGAATGAATTTGAGGTACACCCAAATTATTTTTCAGCATAGCATGTACTTCCAATCTGGTTAATTCTTTTCTTCTGCCTTTCATACCGCCGGTTTCCATTACAACGGTATGTTGTAATTGCATATTAAATTGTTCGGCAAAATCGAGTAACCCGAAAGTTACACCAATTAATAAAGTTTTTTGTTTAGCTTTTTCAAGCTCCAGTAAAGTAGTATGCAACTTCTCGAAATTGTACAAATAAAATCCGCTGGATGCATGATGCGAAAGGTAAATCAATTCATTCACCATCCAAACCAAAGAAGAGTTTTCTCGTTCTAAATACGATGGCAATAAACCAATAATACACCAATCTTGTATACTGCCATACACCATTTCGAATGCTGTAATAAAACTTTTTGTGTAAATAGAAATATCTTTTACCAAATGCTTGCTGTTAATGCTGTTGGTGGTGCCGCTACTTTCGAAAATTTGTTGCGGCTGAAACAGCGTTGATGTTATGGTATGGCTCTTAAAAAAAGAGATGGGTAAAAAAGGAAATTCTTGTATTTGACTATGCGTAACATTGGGCAATAAATTACACCATTGTTTAAAAACCAAATTGTTTTGATATTGAAATTGAAAAATATCAAAAGCAGTTTGATAAAACGTTTCTTTCGAAACTGAGAAAATATTGTTAACAAATGCCTGTTTCACTATAAGCTGTTAAAATGAATTAATTACATTTGAAAAGAATTACTTTACAATGAAAGCAAAAATATTGATAGTATTAATTGGAATAATTATTATTACTGCTTGCAATAAAGATAAATATACCGATGCCCCGCAAATTTCATTAAAAAGCGTTAACACTACCGTACTTTACCCCAATAACGTACTTACTTTTGATATTACCGTAACCGATAAACAGGGAGATGTACAAGATACTATTTGGGTACAAAAAATTACAGCCAATTGCTCGTTAAGCGATTTTACACAATCATATCCTGTACCTTATTTCAATCCAACAAAAAATTTTAAAGGTGTTTTCGAGTTATCGTATGCGTATGGTATTGGAACTAACTATCCTCCCATTAAAGAGCCATCTTGTTTTAGGCAAAATGATACTTGTGTATTTAAGTTTTGGATGAAGGATTTAGCCAATCACCAAAGCGATACCATCACTACACCCACTATTATATTAATACATAGATAACCTTGCTGCGTAATTTTGGATTATTTATTTTTTTCGGAAATTATTTTTATGGTATTTGTACCGTAATGCTTTCTATTGAATCGAGTGTACAACAATTTTTTTCGCTTAATTCTTGGGCTTATTATATAGCTTTATTTGCAGCAGCAGTTATTTATTACACCAAAGCGTATATTTCAGAAACAACACCCAATCCGCACAACAAACGATCGGTATGGCATTTACAGCATAAAAAAACAATGATTGTTTCGCAACTTATATTAACCCTACTATTAATTGTAAGTGTTGCCATTATTGCCAAAAATATTTGGCTTCATATTTTATCAATGCCTTGGTATCATTGGCTGTTACTATTTATTTTTCCGTTGATAGCTTTATTGTATTATGGCATTATTTTACCCAATCATCATTTATATAATTTACGAAAAACAGGTTGGCTAAAACCATTTGTAATTGGCTTTGTTTGGGCGGGTGTAGTAAGTATTTATCCCATTCTGTTTCATTATATCAGCATAAATAAAGCTTACCAGTTTAGTGTTTTTGGTATGGTATTATTTATTAAGAATTTAATGTTTATTGCCGTATTGTGTATTATGTTCGATATTAAAGATTATGCATCCGATTATAATCAGCAATTAAAAACCTTTGTAGTGAGAGTAGGTTTACGAAAAACAATTTTTAATATTATGCTTCCTTTATGTGCTATTGGTTTTGGAACATTTTTAACCTACACTATTAGTCATCATTTTCCCATTTTACGAATAAGCATCAATGCCATTCCTTTTATACTGTTAATAATTGTAGCCTATTCAATGCACCAACGTAAGTCAATTCTCTATTATCTTGCAATAATTGATGGATTAATGTTAGTAAAAGCCATTAGTGGTATTATAGGTTCAACATTTATAAAATAAGTGAATATGTCAAAAGAAAAAAAAGCAAAAGCAAAAAGCAAATCTATTTTAACCGATGCATCTTATGCATTTTTAAAAAAGTATATTAATACTGCTTCGCCGGTTGGATTTGAAAGTAGCGGACAAAAAGTTTGGTTAGATTATTTACAACCATTAGTAGATACTACATTTGTTGATCCGTATGGAACAGCAGTAGGTATTATTAACCCTACTGCAAGTTTTAAAGTAGTAATTGAAGCACATGCCGATGAGATAAGTTGGTTTGTAAACTATATTAACGAACAAGGATTAATTTATTTAAAAAGAAATGGTGGCGTAGATCATCAAATTGCACCGGCTAAAAGGGTATTCATTCATGGTAAAAAAGGCGTGGTAAAAGCTGTATTCGGCTGGCCTGCAATTCATACAAGATTAAGTAATCCCGATACAAAAGAACCCACTCCTAAAGTAGATACTTTATTTTTAGATTGTGGTGCCCGAAATAAAAAAGAAGTAGAAGCATTGGGTATTCACATTGGTGCTGTAGTTACTTATGAAGAAGGTTTTGATGAATTGGCTTATGATTATTTAATTGGCAGAGCTTTCGATAATCGTATTGGCGGATTTATGATAGCCGAAGTTGCCCGATTATTAAAAGAAAATAATAAAAAATTGCCTTTTGGTTTATATGTGGTAAATGCAGTACAAGAAGAAATAGGTTTAAGAGGTGCAGAAATGATTGCTCGTAGAATTAAACCCGATATTGCTATTATTACCGATGTTACCCACGATACACAAACACCCATGATTAATAAAGCCATTGAAGGCGATGTGGCTTGTGGCAAAGGACCATCACCTACCTATGGACCGGCAGTACACAATAAACTATTGGCATTTGTTGAATCGGTTGCAGAGAAGAAAAAAATTCCTTTACAAATGAGAACTGTTAGCAGAAGTACCGGAACCGATACCGACAGCTTTGCTTATGCCAACGAAGGTTGCCCAAGTGTATTAATTTCTATTCCACTACGGTATATGCACACTACCGTAGAAATGCTTCACAAAAAAGATATTGAAGATACCATTGTATTAATGTATGAAACTTTATTGGCCTTAACACCAAAAACCAATTTAAGTTATTTATAATAGTTAGTTCTATTGCACAGCTAAACTTATACTAAAGCATTGTATAATATTTCAACCGTATGCAATGCTTTTTTATGAGTGCCATCTTTTATTTGGTGGCGACAACTTGTTCCGGGTGCTGCAATAATAGTTGCTTCTGTTTGTTTACGAATAGTTGGAAACAATACCAACTCGCCTATTTGCAT
>JAKAJX010000126.1 GCA_021824855.1 Bacteroidota bacterium
TTGCAACTTAAGCTGCAGCCAATTTGCGAAGAAACACAAGCTGTTTTTCTATCTTCCGTAGGAATTAATACACCTTCTACTTTAAAACCTTCTACAGTAGCAAATCTGCTTTTAATGGTGCCATCGGTACTGTATTGTGTAGTATCTATTTTTAAGGCAGGTAAAGAAAATGCTTCGGATAGTTTGCTGCGAAGCTCTTTACTTAAATTAGTCATATCATCAAAACTATGGGCATGCTTTTGCCATAGCCATTCGTAAACTTGTTTGGCTCTAAAACTTTTTTCGTTAATAGCGGAAAAATAGTTTTCTATTTGAGTAAAGCTGAGGTGACGAATATTTTGCATAGTCTGCAAAGATAAGGTTCATTATGTTGATGGAGGTAGAAGTTTCAATGAGGTAATTAAAAATTGATACTGCCAATTTTAAAAAATATTTTATCTTGAAAAAAATTTAACTGTATGAAAAAACTGTTTGCTGTAAGTTTCTCTGTTATTTGTTTATCGGTTGTATCCTTTGCACAAACCGATTCAACCGGAAAAGATTTATTAGGAAAATATCTTTTTCCCGATGGCAGTGTAGTAGCCGATGTTACTGTTTCGTTTGTAGATAGTACATTATCAATGACCTCTTCTGCAGGTACTTCGGAATTGGTAAAACAAGGGGTAGATGTGTATACTATTATTGCTTTTCAAGGAACTGCACAATTTAAACGCGATAGTGTAAGTAAAAAAGTAACCGGCGTTATTATAGATGCAATGGGCTATCATTTAGAAGGAATAAGAGATACCGCCACAACTGCAGCTACTTCAACCACAACTACATTTGCACCAATTTGGTTAAGAAAAATGAATGAACAAACCGAAAATGCCATAGTGATGATGCAACCTAACGATGCCATATTAGAAGCCAAACGAAAGCAATTCTTTTTGTTGTAAAGTTTGCTGTTCGCCGGTTTGTAAATTTTTTATTACTGCCATATTTTCTTCCAATTCCTTACTGCCAATAATAATAGCGTAAGGAATTTGTTTTTTATCGGCATATTTAAATTGCTTATCAAATTTTGTTTGTTCATGATATAATTCGCAAGCAATATTTTTATTGCGTAGTTCTTGCATCAGTTCAAAAGCTTTTTTGCTTTCTGCTTCGCCGAGGTTAAAAAATAAAACTTTGGTACCAATTTGTACTTCGGCAGGAAATAATTGTAATTCTTCCATTACATCATAAATTCTATCAACTCCAAACGAAATGCCCACACCCGGAATATTGGGCACGCCAAACAATCCGGTTAAATCATCGTAACGCCCACCGCCGCCAATACTGCCCATTTGTACGTTCTTGGCTTTTACTTCGAAAATGATGCCTGTATAATAATTTAAGCCACGAGCAAGTGTAAAATCAATAACAATGTTTAATTGATAGTGCAGTAAAAATTCAATTTCTTCAATACCGGTTTTTCCTTTTTCGTTTTGTGCCAACAAGGTTGTTAGTTGCTTAATTTTTTCTTCATTAGTTCCGTTGATGGTTAAATATTTTTCAATAATATCAATTTGATTTTCTGTTAAACCTTTTTGCAGTAATTCTTCTCTTACTTTACTAATTCCAATTTTATCTAATTTATCAATAGCAACAGTTATATCGGTTAGTTTAGCTTCATCGCCCACCAACTCGGCCAATGCGGCTAATATTTTTCGGTTGTTTATTCTTATTTCAACATCAATCCCTAATTTTTCAAAAGCGGTGGCATAAATAGTGGCCAATTCTACTTCATTAACTAAAGATTTACTGCCTACTACATCTGCATCGCATTGATAAAATTCTCGATAACGACCTTTTTGTGGTCTATCGGCACGCCATACAGGCTGTATTTGATACCGTTTAAAAGGAAATGTAAGTTGATTATGGTTGATAGCAATATAACGTGCAAATGGAATGGTAAGATCGTAACGTAAAGCCCTCTCGGTTATAAAAGGTGTGTTTTTGCCCGATAAAATTTTTGTAAACTCTTCAGTAGCTTTTTCGTTTTTGGCGGCATTATCTAAACCATTATTTAAAATTTTAAAAATCAATTTATCTCCTTCTTCTCCATATTTACCCATTAATGTTTCCAAATTTTCCATTGCAGGAGTTTCTAAAGGTTGGTAACCATATATTTCAAATACCGAGCGAATGGTATTAAAAATATATTGGCGTTTGCGAACAGTGGCTGCATTAAAATCTCTGGTGCCTTGTGGTAATGATGGTTTAGCCATGTAGGGTAGTATTAGTTGTAGTATTAAAGTATAATTTATTTTATTTTAGTGCCTGCATATTTGCTAATTACTTTTTCGCATGCATTGTTAAGTAATGCAAATACGGTATGGTAACCTTCTTCTGTTCCATACCATGGATCGGGTACATTTAAATTTTTTCCGGGATATAATTCGTTTAGCAATAAATCTACTTTATTTTCATCAAAAACATCTTTGCTAATGCGTTTAATTTCGGCATAATTGGTAGTATCCATTGCATAAATTTTATCAAACTCAAGCATATCTTCTTTGCAAAATTGCCTTCCTCTTTGATAAGAAATATCTATACCATTTATGAGTGCTACTTTTTGCGATAAGCGATGCGGCATTTCTCCTACATGATAGTTTGCCGTTCCGGCACTATCTATTTTCCATTTTAGTCCGGCCAAATTTGCTTTATGTTGTAAAATACCTTCAGCCAATGGACTTCTGCAAATATTTCCCAAACAAACCATTAAAATCTTCATGCGGCAAATATAATATTGTTGAGGAGTATCTGTAAAAGTTCAAAATAGGAGAGCGTTATTGCTGTTTGTGGATTTTTGTATTATAAGCATCTTATTGGTAACTAAACGAAATAGAAACGCAATGCTTGCAAGCAATATATATTAATAAAAGCATTTGTTATGCAAACGTTAACGGTTATTTTTATTTCGGGTGAATAAAATTATTTTCTAAATTGCCCACCTTCCGGTGGAAATAATTGATTGTAAATGGAAAAATCTTTTAGAGAAAGACAAAGGAAAAATTATACCTTAATGCGTAGCATTTACGATGTTACCATGGTAATTTTATTACTTGGGATGGCTGTGGTAATGTTTTTTGGAGAGCATTTAAAAATTGAAATAGTAGCCGATATGGATAAAACATCTCGTTACTTTTTTGGTGCTATATGCTTATTGTACGGAGGATTTAGATTGTATTTGGTAACTAAGCAGGATTATTAGTATGAATAGAATTAGCGTTATTGCCTTATGGAGTTTTTTATTTTTTGTAAGCTGTACCGGTAACAAAAAAAATAAAATAAATACTTACGATACTCCTGCTCAAGGAACCATTTATATAAGTGTGGATGAAAGTTTTAAACCCGTAATTGAACAACAGATTAAAGTGTATCATTCTTCTTTCCCCGATACAAAAATTGTAGCATCATATAAATCGGAAATAGATTGTTTTAAAGATTTAATGAAAGATAGTACACGAATGATTATTGTGGCAAAAGGATTATCGAAAGATGAATTGAATTTTTTTGACAATAAACTATCTTTTAAACCACAATATGCCGAATTGGCTTACGATGCAGTTTC
>JAKAJX010000290.1 GCA_021824855.1 Bacteroidota bacterium
AAGATTACCTATTTCATCAATCTTATTTTCTCCGGCACGCCTGGCAATTAATGCTTGCATGCCATTATTCAGCCCAATACCAATTACTGCAAAAATTAAATAATATACACCTGTAATGCCTGCCACTGCTAAAGATTCTTGCCCTAAGCCACCTAAAAAAATATTATTGGTAATAAAATTAATTTGCGGAATGATAATAGCTGCCGCAATAGGCATAGCTAATTGCAGTATTTGTTTATTGCTAATATTTACCCTCAAATCTTTAATTGCTGGTTGTTCCATACGTCTGCAAATCTAAGGTTTTGAAAAACTGCATAAATCGCTTTTATAAAACACTAATATTTTATAACATTGCATTACTATATTTGAGGAATGGTAGAGAAAAAAATAAGTATTTACGGCGAAGCAGATGTTCAAACACCTTTAAATAGCGATATTTTAGTGGTTGAGGTGGGTAACACCTATGCAGTACTATTAGTAAAATCTATAGGTAAAAATACTGTTAATGCTTTTGAATATTTTGAGTTTAATAAGGCAATAGCCGATTGGTATGAAATTTTTTATCAGCTTAGAATGCATTCTAAAATTTTAGATAGAAGTTATAACGATACAAGGGTGTTTTATAATTTACCTAATACAGTAGTGATGCCCTTTGCACAATACAAGCCTGAGTCAGCAGAAGTATATTTAAATGCCATACATGGAAACATTGAAAAAAGTATTGTGCGAACCGATGAAGTATTCTCCACAATTGAATTATCTATTATTTACAGCATCGGCAAATCTTTATACGATATGGTAAATAGTAATTTAATGATGATTTCTTCTAAACATAGTTATTCTAAAATAATAGAAGAAGTGTTGAGATCGAATAAAAGTGCCGGCGGTGTTTTTATGAAAGTTCAATTTTATAATCAGCTTATGGTAATTGTGGTGATGAATTCGGGAAAACTTCAATTTATTCAAACCTACTCATATCAAATAGTTGATGATGTTTTGTATTACATACTCAATGTTGTTCAGCAATTTCAATTGCCTATTGAAAATATGATGGTTGAAGTGGCAGGTTTAGTAAATGCCAACTCATCAGAATTAAATTATTTGCAAAAAATATTTCCTAAAATAAGTTTCGATACCAATATTACCGATCACTCTTTTAAAGATATTTCTAAAGAATATCCTTTACACTATTTCTCACCATTTATTAACCTCTTGTTATGAGGATAATTTCCGGAAAATGGGGTGGTAGGCGTATACATCCACCTGCAAAAATGCCTTATACAAGGCCAACTACCGATATAGCCAAAGAAGGATTGTTTAATATTTTGCAGAACAGAATTAATTTTACAGATACTACAACTTTAGACCTTTTCGGCGGCACAGGTTGCATTAGTTACGAGTTGGCATCAAGAGGTGCTTCGGATTTAACTATTATTGAAAAAGATATTCAAATGCATGCTTTTATAAAAAAAAATATAGAGCAATTAGGCATTGAAAACTGTAAAGTTCTAAAGATGGATGTATTTCAGTTTTTGCAAAACTGTGTAGAGCAATTTAATTTTATTTTTGCTGGTCCGCCTTACGCTTTAGGAGCAATTGATGAATTGCCAAAATTAATTCTATCCAAAAATTTAATAGCCCCTAATGGTTATTTTGTATTAGAGCATACACCACGTAACGCATACGAAAGTTTTAATGGTTTTGTAATGACACGCAATTATGGAACAACTTTATTTTCTTTCTTTCAAAATAAAGAAAAGAGTAAATGACAAAGCAGGAATTAAGAAATAGTTATAAAGAAAAAAGAAACCAAATATCACAAAAGCAAAAACTTATTTGGGATGATTTATTATTAATTCAGTTTCAAAAAATTGCATTTTTTCATACTACAACAATTTTTACTTATTGGCCAATTGAAGAATTAAATGAGCCGGAAACTTATCATTTTATTGCTTATTTACAAGCAATGATTCCTTCTTTGCGAGTGGCATATCCGGTTGCCAACTTTAGTACTAATGAAATGAAAGCCATAGAAATAAATGATGTAACCAACTTTTCAAAAAATAAAAAAGGCATCATTGAACCGGAAATGGGCAATATAATAGATGCAAAAGAGATAGATGCTGTAATTGTTCCGCTTTTAGTTTTTGATAAATATGGCAATCGTTTAGGATACGGAAAAGGTTTTTATGATAAATATTTAGCAACATGCCGAAAAGATTGTATGAAAATTGGCGTATCGTATTTTGCACCTATTGATAAAATTGAAGATTCTTCTCCATTTGATATACCTTTAACTCATTGCATTACACCCGAAGCTATTTATGAATTTTAATTCCTTCTTTCTAAAATCATTCAGAGTTTTATTATTACCGTTTGCATTGCTTTACGGATTAATTATTCTTATTAGAAACTGGTTGTACGATAAAGAATATCTTCAATCTGCCGAATTTAATTTTCCTATTATTTGTGTGGGAAATTTAGCAGTGGGAGGTACCGGCAAATCGCCAATGGTAGAGTATTTATTAGAACTTTTGCATCATGAGTTTTCAATTGCTACACTTAGCCGTGGCTATAAGCGAAAAACTAAAGGCTATGCTTTAGCGAATGAGCATATAACAGCATTGGATATTGGTGATGAGCCTATGCAATTTTTTTTAAAATATCCCGATGTATCTGTTGCGGTTGGAGAAGAAAGAATAGTGGCAATTCCTCAAATTTTACAAGATAATCCTCGCTTACAAGCAATTATTTTAGATGATGCTTTTCAGCACAGAGAGGTTAGGGCAGGATTTAACATTGTGCTTACCGAATTTAATAATTTATATTCTAACGATTTTTTTCTGCCCACCGGCGATTTACGCGATGAATGGCGTTCTGCAAAAAGAAGCCAAGTATTGGTAGTAACAAAATGTCCATCCGATATTAATGAAGAAAAGAAGAAAAAAATTATTCGTTCTTTACACCCAACCAATACCCAGCAAGTATTTTTTACTACCATAGAATACGGCACACCTTACCATATTATTCATAAACAAGATCAGTGGATTTTAACGCCTTCTGTAGAAGTATTATTAATATGCGGAATTGCCAATCCTAAGCCTTTAAAAGAATATTTGCATCAAACAACCTACACGTATTATCAAAAGGCATTTAACGATCATCATATTTTTACCATTGATGATTTAAACGAAATAAAAGAAATATTTCAAGATATTTCTGCAAAAAATAAAATTATTCTTACTACAGAAAAAGATGCCGTTCGGTTAACAAAATTTAAAGATGAACTAGAAGATTTGCCATTATATGTGTTGCCCATAAAAAGTAAATTTTTATTTAATGAAGGCGAACAATTTAACAGAACTGTTATTTCATTTATCAGGAACTTTAGTTTCAATTCAGCATCATGACTAAAAAGAAAAAGAACAAAAAAACGCATCATACAACCAAACAGCAAATACCAGCTATTAATGGCTTGTTAGAAATAACCAGAAGTGGTATTGGATATGTGGTAATTGCAGATGGTAGCGGTGATGTATTGGTTCGACCCGGCGACTTTAATACG
>JAKAJX010000282.1 GCA_021824855.1 Bacteroidota bacterium
TTGAAAGAGGTATTGTAAAAACAGTAAAATCGGCCAAAAAATTAGTTGATAGAAAAGAAGCAGTTGTTTGGGATATCTTAGAAAATATCTTAAAAGGTCATCCTGTAATGTTAAACCGTGCCCCAACATTACACCGCTTATCAATTCAAGCATTTCAGCCCAAATTGGTAGAAGGTAAAGCTATTCAACTTCATCCTTTGGTTACTTCAGCATTCAACGCCGATTTTGATGGTGACCAAATGGCTGTTCACGTACCTTTAAGCAGTGCAGCTATCTTAGAAGCACAACTATTAATGTTATCTTCTCATAATATTCTTAATCCACAAAACGGTACGCCTATTACATTGCCATCGCAAGACATGGTATTGGGATTGTATTACATTACAAAAGGCAAAAAATCTACGGCTACCGAAACTGTAAAAGGAGAAGGAAAAGTATTTTATAATTTAGATGAAGTGATTATAGCATATAACGAAAATGCAATAGATCTTCATGCTAATATAAAAGTTAAAACCAACGTTCGCCTAAATGGAGAATTGGTTAATAAAATAATTGAAACAACTGTTGGTAGAGTTTTATTCAATCAATATGTTCCTAAAGAAGTAGGCTTTATTAATGCATTATTAACCAAAAAAAGTTTACGAGAAATTATTGGTGATATAATTAAAATTACCAATATTCCTAAAACCGCTAAATTTTTAGATGATATTAAAACACTTGGTTTTAGAATGGCATTTAGAGGCGGATTAAGTTTTAGCGTAAACGATTTAATTGTTCCGGAAATAAGAAATGAACTTTTAGAAACCGCTAAAAATGAAGTAGAGGAAGTTTGGGAAAGTTACAATATGGGTTTAATTACCAATAACGAACGTTACAATCAGGTAATTGATATTTGGGGTAAAGTAGATATGCGAATTACCGAAACACTAATTCGCGAAATGGCAATAGATAAGCAAGGATTTAACTCAGTATTTATGATGTTAGATTCTGGAGCCCGTGGTTCTAAAACGCAGGTAAAACAGTTAGTAGGTATTCGTGGATTAATGGCAAAACCAAGAAAGAGTGGAAGCACAGGTTCTGAAGTTATCGAAAATCCTATCTTATCCAACTTTAAAGGTGGATTGAATGTATTGGATTACTTTATTTCTACACACGGTGCTCGTAAAGGGTTAGCCGATACGGCTTTAAAAACAGCCGATGCAGGTTACTTAACCCGTAGGTTAGTTGATGTTGCACAAGATGTAGTAATTAGCGAAGAAGATTGCGGAACTTTAAGAGGTATTGCAACAACCGCATTAAAAGATAATGAAGATATTATTGAACCATTAGCAGATAGAATTGAAGGTCGTACTTCTTTGCATAATGTGTTTAATCCGCTTACCGATGAACTTATTATTAAAGCAGGAGAAGAAATTACCCACGAAATTGCCAAAGCTATTGAAGATGCCGGTATCGAATCTGTTGAAATTCGTTCCGTATTAACCTGCGAAAGTAAAAGAGGTGTATGCGTAAAATGTTATGGTAAAAACTTAGCAACAGGATATATGGCTCAGCGTGGCGATGCAGTTGGTATTATTGCAGCACAGTCAATCGGTGAACCTGGTACGCAGTTAACTTTACGTACATTCCACGTGGGTGGTGTTGCCGGTTCTGCATCTGTTGAATCTACCTTAAATGCAAGATTTGATGGTATGATTCAATTCGATGGATTAAGAACAGTAACTTCTACCAATAATGATGGCGAAAAAGTACAAATTGTTATTGGTCGTACGGGTGAAGTTAGAATAATGGATACTAAAAACGATCGATTATTAATTACTAATAATGTTCCTTACGGTTCTACCTTAAATTTAAAAGATGGGCAACAAGTTAAGAAAGGAGATGTAATTTGTACTTGGGATCCATTTAATAATGTAATTGTTTCGGAAATTAATGGTTCTGTAAAATTAGAAAATGTAATTGATGGTATTACTTTCCGCGAAGAAGCCGATGAACAAACAGGCCATAAAGAAAAAGTTGTAATTGAAACAAAAGATAAAACCAAAATTCCATCAATTATTGTTGAAGGAAAAGAAAATAAAGTATACAACCTACCCGTTGGTTCGCATATAGCAATTGAAGAAGGAGAGCAAGTAAGAGCCGGTCAAGTATTAGTAAAAATTCCTCGTGTATTAGGTAAGTTAAGAGATATTACCGGTGGTCTTCCTCGTGTAACCGAATTATTCGAAGCACGTAATCCGGGTAATCCGGCAGTAGTATGCGAAATTGATGGTGTAGTTGCATTTGGAAATGTTAAGCGTGGTAATAGAGAAATTATTGTTGAAGCAAAAGACGGTATGATTAAAAAATACCTTGTTCCATTAACACGTCAAATATTAGTTCAAGATGGCGACTTTGTTAAAGCCGGTGCTGCATTATCTGATGGGCAAATTGCACCTGCCGATATTCTTTCTATCAAAGGTTCATTTGCAGTTCAAGAATATGTGGTAAATGAAATTCAAGAAGTATATCGTTTACAAGGGGTAAAAATTAACGATAAGCATATTGAAGTGATAGTGCGTCAAATGATGAAAAAAGTTGAAATTGTTGATGCAGGCGATACTAAATTTTTAGAAGAAGATTTAGAAGATAGATTTGACTTTATTGAAGAAAATGATAGAATTTTTGATAAGAAGGTGATTACAAATTCGGGTGATAGTTCTAAAATGAGACCTGGACAAATTATTACACTTCGTGAACTTAGAGAAGAAAATTCTATTCTTCGCAGATCCGATAAGAAAATTGTGGAAGTACGTGATGCTAAACCTTCTACTGCAAAACCAGTATTATTAGGTATTACAAAAGCATCTTTAGGCGTACCAAGTTGGATTTCTGCCGCTTCATTCCAAGAAACAACTAAAGTACTAAGTCAGGCAGCTATTCAAGGTAAAACTGATGGCATGTTGGGATTAAAAGAAAATGTAATTACAGGACATTTAATTCCGGCTGGTACAGGGTTACGTGAGTTTGAGAATTTAATTGTTGGAAGCAAAGAAGAATATGAAGTATTAGCAACTGCAAGAGAAGCTATGAGTTTTGATGAAGATGAATAATTATCTTTTTATATATTCTTAAAGCAGGAAGAAAACTTCCTGCTTTTTTTATTTGCATAAAGAAAATATTGTTAGTTGTCAACTACTTTCAATCTTTAAAAAATAATTTTAATAGAGCTTGCACATTTCTTTAACAATTCTATTTTACATTTAGCTACTATTTTTGTTTGCTTAAAAATTACATTAATGAAAAATTTTACACTTGCATTAAATATAGTATTAGTAATTGCAGTAGGCATTTTATTTTATTGGCATTTTTCAAATCAATCTTCTTCTGCAACAATGGAAAAGCAAGTGCCATCGGGTAATTTCAGTATTGCTTATTTTGAGCCGGATTCTTTGCAAAATCAATTTGAATATTATAAAGATGTTAGGAATGCTTTAGATTCAAAGCAACAAGAATATGGAAAGCAGTTAAATCAATACAAAAGAAATATTGCCGAAAAATATCAAAGCCTTCAAGCAAAAGCACAATCAATGTCTCAAGCCGAAATTGCAAATAAGCAACAAGAGTTAATTGATTTAGATAAAGAAGCAAAAAATAAAGAACAAGCGTATAGCCAAGAATTACAAGATGAAACGTTTAAAAAATTACAAGAAATTAAAAAAGAAATAGAAGACTTTTTAAAAGAATATAATAAAGACAAAAGGTATGCTTATATATTTTCAGGCACTCCCGATTTAATGTATTATAAAGATACAGCATACAATATTACTGCCGATCTTGTAAAAGGATTGAATGAACTACATAAGAAGAAAAAATAAAATCGATATTTTTATTATCTTACCTCCCGTTCTAAAATAAGAACGGGATTTTTTTTATGAGTAATACATCATTTAAACCAACACTGGGATTATTAGATGCTACAATGATTGTTGCGGGTAGCATGATAGGTTCAGGTATTTTTATTGTTAGTGCCGATATTGTGCGTAATGTAGGAAGTGCAGGTTGGCTAATTGCAGTTTGGTTATTAACAGGATTTATGACTTTAACTGCATCATTAAGTTATGGCGAGTTAAGTGGAATGTTTCCAAAAGCGGGAGGGCAATATGTATATTTAAAACAAGCCTATAATCCTTTGATAGGTTTTTTATATGGGTGGAGTTTTTTTGCAGTTATTCAAACAGGTACTATTGCTGCAGTAGGTGTTGCT
Organism: Bacteroidota bacterium; assembly: GCA_021824855.1. Classification (GTDB taxonomy): domain Bacteria; phylum Bacteroidota; class Bacteroidia; order Chitinophagales; family Chitinophagaceae; genus JAKAJX01. The sequence goes on from JAKAJX010000282.1 coordinate 4,247, forward strand.
TTTAGTAAGTTTACTGCCTATCTTATTCCTCAGGTGAGTGAAGATTTGGTTATACTCACCATTGGTAGTTTAAAAATTTCACCGGCACAAATTCTTTCAATTATTACAATTATTATACTTACTTACATTAATACAAAAGGAGTGAAAAGTGGTAAGCTAATTCAAAATATTTTTACACTTACTAAACTGTTGAGTTTATTTGGATTGATAGTATTTGGCTTCTTTGCATTTAATAAGAATGTTTGGAATAGCAATTGGACAAATGCATGGAGCTTGCATCATTTAGCAAAAAATGGCGATACCACATCTTATTCTATTGCAGCTGCATTAGGGGCTATAGCCGCAGCAATGGTAGGAAGTATTTTTAGTAGTGATGCTTGGAATAATGTAACATTTATTGCAGGCGAAATAAAAAAGCCTCAGCGTAATATTGGGTTAAGTTTATTTTTAGGAACATTAATTGTAACCATTATTTATGTTACTGCCAATTTTGTATATACAGGTGTATTGCCTTTACAGCAAATAGCTTCTGCTGAAAAAGATAGAGTTGCAGTTGTTGCATCTCATGAAATTTTTGGAAGTGAAGGAACAATTGTAATTGCTTTAATGATTATGATATCAACTTTTGGATGTAATAATGGTTTAATCTTGGCCGGTGCAAGAGTGTATTATACCATGGCTAAAGATGGATTATTTTTTAAAAAAACTGCCGAATTAAACAATAAAGCAGTACCCGAATTTGCCTTGTGGATTCAATGTTTTGTAGCATCTGCTTTATGTCTTAGCGGTAAATACGGCGATTTGTTAGATATGGTTTCATTTATTGTTGTAATATTTTACGTATTAACCATTGTAGGAATATTTATTCTACGAAAAAAAATGCCCAATGCCGAACGGCCATATAAAGCTTTTGGTTATCCTATATTGCCATTAACCTATATTTTTATGGGAATTGCATTTTGTATTTTATTGGTTATTTATAAAACCAATTATACAAAATGGGGATTGCTAATTACTTTAATTGGTATTCCTTTGTATTATCTTGCAGTTGCAAATAAAAAGAAAGAGCAATTATGATGAATTTCGATCAGCTTTTTAATAACTTCTCTCATTTGAAAGTGGTTGTTATTGGAGATGTTATGTTAGATACCTATTGGTGGGGTTATGTAGAGCGTATTTCGCCCGAAGCACCTGTTCCGGTTGTTGCCTTAGATAATAAAGAATATAGAATTGGAGGAGCCGGAAATGTAGCATTAAATACTGCTTCATTAGGTGCCCAAACTTTTATTGTTTCTGTAATAGGAAATGATAATGATGGGAAACAACTTACCAATCTATTTGCTGATAATGCTGTAAATATAGATTATTTGGTTGCATCTGATGATAGAATTACAACCAGTAAAACTCGCATAATTAGTCGTAATCAGCAAATGATGCGATTAGATGCCGAAATAACAAAAGATATTACTTCTGTTGAAGATGATAAAATATTCGAACAACTGATTTCTCTGTTTAATACCCATCAACCCAATGTATTAATTTTTGAAGATTATAACAAAGGAGTGTTAACAGAAAAAAATATTCAACGAATAATTGGTTTGTGTAAGCAGTTTAATGTAATTATTGCTGTAGATCCTAAACGCAAAAACTTTTTTTCATATTCGGGCGTAGATATTTTTAAACCCAATTTAAAAGAAGTAAAAGAAGGATTAAATTTATTGATTGATACAGTAAATGAAAAAGTTTTACAAGAAATACACCTTGCATTACAACAAAAATTGCAACATCAAATTTCATTTATCACACTTTCAGAAAAGGGAGTATTTTATCAATCTCCCGATGGGTTTAAACTAATTCCTACGCATATTCGAAATATTGCAGATGTAAGTGGTGCCGGAGATACTGTTATTGCAACTGCATCTTTGGTATATGCTGCAACAAAAAATATGTTATTGGCTGCTGAAGTAGCTAATATTTCCGGAGGTTTGGTTTGTGAGGAAGTTGGTACAGCGGCTATCAATAAGCAAAAGCTATTAGAAGAATGTAAATTACTGCTATCTTGACGAGTTGCTATTTATTAGAAAATAAACAATAAAAACTCATTTGCGTAATCTTAAATAGATAAAATTTAAAAAATAATATCCTTTTATTGATAACATCTATTTTCTTTAAAAAAGAATTTTAAATTATACTCTACCTATTTAACTAATTTCGGGCAAATATTAATGTCTGAATTATGTCTCATTTTACTTTAGTCATTCATGGTGGTGCCGGAACTATTTTAAAAGAAGATATGACTTTCGAGTTAGAGCAAGCGTATCTTCAAGTACTACAATCATCTTTAAATGCGGGTTATGGTGTATTAGAGCAAGGAGGTTCTGCAATAAATGCAGTAAAAGCTGCTATTGTTGTAATGGAAGATAATGTATTATTTAATGCCGGGCGTGGTGCAGTTTTTACTAAAAAAGGCGTTCAGGAAATGGATGCAGCCATTATGGATGGTAATAATTTAAAGGCCGGTGCTGTTGCCGGTGTTCGTAATGTTCGAAATCCAATTGTATTGGCAATGGAGGTTATGAACAATAGCAATCATGTTTTTTTAAGTGGTAAAGGCGCTAATGATTTTGCAATAAAACAAGGAGTAAAATTAGAACCCGATGAATATTTTTATTCGCAATTTAGATACGATCAATGGAAAGCAATAAGAGATTCTGATAATTATTCTCTCGATCATACCAATCATCATTTGGAAGAATTAATGCGAGATAAAAAATTTGGAACAGTTGGTGCTGTGGCCTGTGATATGCACGGAAATATTGCTGCCGCTACAAGTACAGGTGGTATGACTAACAAAAAATATGGGCGAATTGGCGATAGTCCTGTTATTGGATCGGGAACTTATGCCAATAATAAAACTTGTGCTATAAGTTGTACCGGCCATGGCGAAATGTTTATTCGTGCCGTTGCTGCTTATGATGTAAGTTGTTTAATGGAATATAAAGGATTGAGTTTACACACTGCCATGCAAACTGTTGTAAATGATAAATTAATAAAAATGGGTGGTGAAGGTGGTATGATTGGGGTTGATGCCGATGGCAATTATGCAATGGTAATTAATAGTGAAGGAATGTATCGGGGTGCTAAGAATAGCGAAGGACTGAATGAAGTACTCATTTATAAATAAAAAATATTTTTTTAGAGATAAAAATTAAGTAGCAACCATCCTAATTTCTCTCATAAATAGGCTCTTTATTAAATATTTTGTATAAATAGCTACTTTTTTTATTGGTTTTTACCATAATTAATCGCATTTAAAGCAAATTGTTAATAAAAGTTTAATACCAAAAAAGCATTCTTATTTATTTAACCTGCAATTTTGCAACGTAAAATCAGACTTATGCGAAAGAAACTACTTTTATTCCTTACAGTAAGTTTATTGACTATTCTGAGTATCACACATATTCAGGCGCAAGAAACTACTTCAGAAATTCAAGGTTCAGTTAAAGATGGAAAAACCGGTGTTAGCGGAGCAATTGTTACTGCTATACATCAACCATCGGGAACCAAGTATGTAACTACCACTCGTAAAGATGGGCGTTATAATTTGCCCAACTTAAAAATTGGTGGGCCTTATTTAATAACAGTGTCTTTCTTAGGATATAAAAATGAAAGAACTGAAGGTGTATTTTTAGTGTTGGGTCAAGAATACAAATCAGATTACGCTTTAACACCGGAATCAAAAAATTTAAATGAAGTAATAGTAACTTCAATCAGACAAGACAAAGTATTCAACACTAATCATAATGGTTCACAAGAAATCATTAATCGAAATCAAATTGAAAGATTACCTACTATCAATCGTTCTTTACAAGATTTCACTCGTCTTACTCCTTCTGCAAATGGATTAAGTTTTGGAGGAAGAAATAGTTCTTACAACAACGTAACAGTTGATGGAGCTAATTTTAATAATGCGTTTGGATTAGCACCTACATTAGGTGGTCAAACTAACTCTCAGCCAATTAGCTTAGATGCGATTGAACAAATTCAAGTTAACGTATCTCCTTACGATGTAAAACAAGGCGGTTTCTCTGGTGCAGGTATTAATACAGTTACCAGAAGTGGAACTAACCAAATGAAAGGTTCGGTTTATTCATACACAAGAGGCCCTGGTACTCAAGGCTACAAAGTGAGAAACGTAACTTTGCCACAACAACAATTTAATTATAATTTACGTGGTGCTTCTTTAGGTGGTGCTATCATTAAAAATAAATTATTCTTCTTTGTAAGCGGTGAAGAAGAAAGAATAACACAACCTGCTACCAGCTTTATTGCATCAGATGCTTCTCATGCTCCCGATGGAAAAAGTGTTTCAAATGCATCGGCAAGTGATTTAGATGCTTTAAGACAATTTTTAATTAATCAATATCAGTACGATCCGGGTCAATATCAAGGTTATACTTACAGAACATTCAGTAATAAATTAACAGCCAGAATTGATTGGAACGTTAATAGCAAAAACACTTTTACGTTTAAATACAATTACTTAAAATCGTATAAAGATATTCCGGCAAGTAATAGTGGTGCTCCCGGACAAGGTAGGCAACCAAGTGCTACGGGTTTACCTTATAGCGGTAGCGGATATACTATTAACAACAACTTCAATATATTTATTGCAGAACTTAATACGCATTTCAGCAATTCATTCTCTAATAAATTACAAATTGGTTATACAGGTTTAAGAGATTTTAGAAACAGTTTAGCCGGAAAAGATTTTCCTTTAGTAGATATTTTAGATCCTAATGGTAATAGCTATACTGCATTTGGTTATGAGCCTTTTACTTATAATAATAAGCTAAATACCGATGTGTATCAATTTACCGATATAGCTACTGTGTATAAAGGTTCTCATGAAATTACTTTTGGTACACAAAACTATTACAAGAAATTTGTAAACGGATTTGCTCCTAACTATGCAGGATCATATCGTTTCAACTCTTTGGCCGATTTTTATAATAGTGCTAAAAATGGTGCAGCTACTGCGGTTTTATATAATCTACAATTTTCTGCTCAGCCGGATGGTTCTTTCCCTTATGCAAAAATTGGTGCTTATGAGTTAAGTGCTTTTGCTCAAGATAAATGGAGAGTAAACAACAACTTTACTTTAACTTATGGTTTTAGAATAGATGCTCCAATTTTTGAAAATAAATTTCAGCACAATCCTAATGTAGATGGTTTAGCTTTTAGAGGTGGATTACATTATAATACAGGTGAAAAACCAGGTACTAATGTGTTATTCTCACCAAGAGTTGGATTTACTTGGGATGTGAAAGGAGATCAAACAACTCAAATTCGTGGTGGTATTGGTATGTTCTCAGGTGCTCCTCCATTTGTATGGATTAGTAACCAAGCTAGTAACAATGGGGTTCAATTTGGTTCTTTCTCAAAAGGTCCTTTGGGTAATCCTGCTACTGCTGCTATTGCTTTCAGCCCGGATATTAATAAATATCGCCCAGTTGGTGCAGCAGCAAATACATCGTATAACTTAGTGTTTACAGATCATAATTTCAAATATCCACAAGTATTAAAATCAAGCTTAGCAGTTGATCAAAAATTGCCTGGCGGATTAATTGCTACAGTAGAAGCAATTTTCTCTAAAGATATTAATGCTGTTTACTTTCAGATCGACATTTTACCCGATAATAGCGATCAGAGAAATACGGTAGTTGCAGGTTCTGATAATAGAGTTCGTTATTTTTCTGGTCAAATTAATAATGGAAATGGTAGTCCAACTATTACCAATCCTAATATTACCAATGCTATCTTAATGACCAATACCAAAAAAGGATATGCATTTAATTTCACTTTCCAATTACAAAAGAATTTCAGAAATCTTTATTTGAATGCAGCGTATACTTACAGCGAATCTCAAACTGTTAATGATGGTGGTTCTATTGCTCAAAGTATGTGGAGAGATCGCCCTGTAAGTGGAGATCCCAATGCAGAACAATTAGGATATTCTAATTTCTATCAACCACATAGAGTTATTGCATCTGCATTCTATAGAAAAGAATTTGGTAAAAATTATGCAACTTCAATAGGCTTTATATACGAAGCTGCTCCTGCAGGTGTTGGTTCTTATACTTATGGTGGAGATCCTAATAATGATAGAACATTTGGAAATAACGATCTTATTTATGTTCCTAAAAATATGAATGACATCGTTCTGGTTTCTTCTGGTCCAACCGATTTAAGAACTCCAACTCAAATGTGGCAACAATTAGATGCATTTATTAGTCAGGATAAATATTTAAGCAAACATAGAGGTCAAATTGTTGATAGAAATGCAGTAGTATTACCTTTCTACCAACATTTAGATATGAATATTACTCAAGACATTTATTTCTATACTAAAGGAAAAGATAATGAAAAAGATAAGCATACATTACGCTTTACTTTAGACATTATTAACTTGGGTAATTTGCTTAATAAAAATTGGGGTATTGCTCAAACCTTTAACTCTACTTCTTTCTTAACTTATAAAGGGTTAACTGCCGATAAGCATCCTCAGTACACTTTCCCATATTTAAATCCAAGTACACAAGCCGTACTTAACCAAAGCTTTAGAGACGATACCGGTTTATTCTCTCGTTGGCAAATGCAGTTAGGTGTACGTTATTTATTTAACTAAAAGATATATTCGTATAGTAAAAAATCCCGCTTATTGCGGGATTTTTTTATGGGAAATATTGTGATAAAAAATTAAAATTTTATGGAAGGACATTTAACCGATTTGCTTGATGAAGTTGCTCCGCCAATTAAACCACTTTTTATAATTGAAATTTCATAAGCACCTTGTGATGCATTATAATAATTTAAAGAAGATATAGTAGCATCGTAATTAAAAGTTATTTTCAAGTCATTTATTTCATAGCCAATCATAGGAATTAGGGCATCTTTATTTCGGTAGTATATACCCAATATCAATTGGCTTGTACCATCTCCACTTAAATTTCTGTTGGCATTAACGCCTACAACTGTTTCCCATACATTGCCCATTTTGCTAATGTAAATATTAGGGTTTACGATCCATAAATTTTGAATTTTAATACTGCTATTAAAAAATCCGGTAAATCTATAAGGAACAGCACCGGACAAGCTTTTGGTTGAAAAAAAACTTTCGTTGGGACGGTTTAAATGCATACCCGAAATACCCATATTTACATACACATTATCTGTAGGAAAAAATGCAAAGTTTAAACCCGCTTGCATATCGAAGTATGTTACGGAGTTGCGAGTGAATGGTTCATTGGGGTTGATGGTGGCATCAAAAAATTGACCATTCCATTGATTGTCGAAGGTTAGTTTATTAATATCAATTCTTTTATTCACCATTCCTATTCCTAAACCACCACTTAGTAAGCTGTTATCTCCTAATAGTTGATGATAGGCTACAGATATATATCCTTTATTAGAATTAAGTGTGCCACTTCCTGCAACATCATTTAAAAGCATTGCACCAATTCCAACCCAGCTATTATCGAAACTGTTATTAAATAATTTTGTATCGCCCCAAATGCTCATTGTTTTATAGGGATTACCCAAATTAGCCCATTGATCTCGGTAATTTCCTCCCACTCGGTAATCATAATCGGGCATAAAACCGGTGTTGGCAGGGTTTACTAACAAAGGAGCATTGAAGTATTGCGAAAAATGAAGACCTTGTGCATTTAATGCATTACCTACCAGTAATACAACTGTTAGTAATGAATAATATGGTAAACGCATTTTCATTTATCGTAATAATGTAATATCTCCTTTCTTTATATATTTTTTTCCATTTGTCATTTCAATACTTAAGGTATAATGATATACATCTTGTGGTTGCAATAACCCCTTTAATGTTCCATCCCATCCATTTAATTGGTTGGTAGATTCGAATACTTTATTTCCCCATCGGTTATAAATTTCCCAATTCATTTTAGCAATACCATAACCTCTTACAAAAATTTTGTCGTTAATGCCATCGCCATTAGGCGTAAATGCATTAGGCACATCGAATAAAGGGGTTATTAATGCTTGAATACTTTTGCACAACGTATCTATACAACCATAACTACTTGTTGCCAGTAGGCAAGGGTAGTAGGTTTGCGATGCAGGATAAATATGATTAATAGGATTGATGGAATTGGTTATTAAGGTATCTGCATCTCCAAAACGCCACTCATATTTTGCAGCTCCTGTAGATGTATTTGTAAAAGTGATAGGAGTATTATTTTGAGGCGGTTGTGGTGTAGCTGTAAAACCTGCCATAGGTTTAGGATATACATGAATAGTAGTTGTAAAAGAATCTGCTTTATTACAAGTTGTATTATCGAAAGCTTTTAACTGAATGGTATAAATACCTGTATCGGTGTAAAGATGTGGTGTAGGATTATCGTTGGTTGAGCCGGTATTATCTCCAAAATCCCAAATAAAATTGGTTCCTCCTGTTGAGGTATTAGTAAAATTGGCACTGTATGGCACACAGCCTGTAGCAGGTGTGGTAAATTGTGCTTTTAAGTTAGAAGCTATTCGTAATGAAAAAAATATTGAATCTCCTTGGTTACAAAAATTGGTATCAACCAAAACTAATTTTATATTGTAAGTTCCTGCTGCAGGAAAGGTATGATTGGGTGTAATTGTACCGCTACCAACAAAAGCTATTGGAGAACCATCGCCATAATCTATTTTAAATGAATTTGATTGAAATGATTTGGCCGATGTAGTTGTAGAGTTATTAGAAAACTGATAAGTTAGCGATTGGCATCCACCCACTTTTGTAGAAGCTAAAGCTAAATCAACTTTATCGGTTTTTATTCTAACTGTTACATACGAGGTATCATAAATATTGCAACTATTGGGGTCAACGGCCACCATCATCACTTTATAAAAACCCACTGCATTATAGTTATGTGCCACTGATTTATTGTTGGTAGTTAATTGCGGCGATCCATCTCCAAAATCCCATATATAATTTTTAGCCAAGCCAACTGTATCGGTAAAATTAGCAATAGCCGGAACACATCCCACAGTATCTTTTAATTTGCCATCTAAAGCTGCTTGAATACCGCCCGCAACTCCTGCCAAATTAAAAGCTATTTTGATAGCTGCTAAGTTGCAGCCAAATACTACTCCACTGCGTTGAGTAGTTCCGTTAATAGAAGACCAAACTCCTCCGGGTGGGTATATAGGAAAGTTGCCACTACCAACACTTCCATTTCCAAAGCAATTGGCACATACTGCCTGATATATAATTCCATTTCTATCAAATCGGCTGGTACCACCATCTACATGATTGGCCCAACCTTGTGGAGGATCTTGCCCAAAAAAATCTCCGTACAACTGCGATTGTGCATTCTTCTCTAACACAAAAAAATAAAAATCATTGCCGTAAGAATTGGCTTTGTAAGGATTGCCGGTTGTTGTTAAACTTTTTGTTCCGCCACTTGGATAATGTGTAAAATTATCTCCGCCACCCCAACCGGATACATACACATTTTCGCATCTATCTACCAAAAAGGCTGTTGGAGAAATATTAGGAACTACAATATTGGTTCCAAAAGTGGTTGAATAAATCCAAGCACTTAAATCGGGTTGAAGTTTGGAAATAAATTGTTTTCCACCCTGTTGACTAAACTTAGCATTAAAAATTGGCCAATTGCCTGTTGTAGTGCCCATGATATATGGAAAGCCAAGTTTGTCGAACTGAATGCCATAAATTAAATCTGTTCCGGATGTTCCAAAATATCCCGTTTGTTGTAATGCGCCATCATTACTAAAAATTGCCACAAATCCATCGCTTACGCCATTCTGAAAACTAGTATATAAACTATTGCCTTTATTACCCGGAAAATCTTTGCTGTTGGTGGCACCGGCTACATAAATATTATTATTTGTTGGGTTTAATGCTAATACAAAAGCAGCATCATCGCCACTGCCACCCAAATAAGTACTAAAAAATATATTACTTAAATCGAAGTTGGTTTTTATGAGAATACCATCTTGTTTAAACTCTCCTCCGGAATTAGTTGCGTATGCGGCATTGATGGTTGGAAAATTGGTAGATTGTGAACAAGAGGCAACATATACATTGCCTTGTCCATCAACAATTACTTCACTTCTTGCATCATCGCCATAATTTCTTCTAAGAGAATATTGTGTTTGTCCATTGGAAACTGCAGTTTCTTTATCGGCAATATTAATTCCATCATCGCCATCTCCTCCAATTTTAATAGAGCCAATAATGTCGGTTGCGGTTGCGTTAAATTTTGTAATAATAATATCCCAGCCATTTCCCGATAATTTAGAATTAGCTGTAGGTTTAATAGGATAGTCGGTTGAATTACTTCTTCCGGATACTACTAAATTTCCTGCATAATCAACAATCATGCTATGTGGTTGCTCGTTGCCATTTGCTCCCCCTAAATAAGTGGCATAAACCATGTTCTTGCCATTAGGACTGAATTTAATAATGCCAATATCAAAACCCGATCCGCCGCTATTTCCATTATAATTCATTCCGCCCTGAAAACTTTCAAATGCACCATTACTTAAAGGGAAACCGGTTCCAAATACAATACCGCCGGCATAAAAATTTCCCGAATTATCGTAAGTGGCTGTATAGCCCCAATTATCTGATGTGCTACCCGAAAACGTTGAAAAAATTAGTGTAGGATCTATTACTAAAGTGGCATTAGCAGGTTTGTCTGTTGCCATTGCAAAACGAATGATATTGCCTTTTACAACATAATTACAAGCTACATTTTTTCTCTGGCTATCGGTTAAAAAATAGCTTACAAGGGCTTGTTCTTGCACATCATCTACCGATGTTTTAATATGCAAATTTCCTTGTTTAAGTTGAAGGTCTTGAGCACCATCAACATATAAAGCTATTTGTTGTGCATTACCTCCCGGGTGTACTATAATATCGTATTTTAAATGTCCGGATGATGAAGTATAATACCGAATATCGATATTAGGATAGATATTTTTATACGTTACAGCTTGATATATTTTGCATCCACTTTTCCATTGTGCAGGATTATTTCCTATAAAATAATTATTAACGGTTTCTAATGGTTTTTCGGGAATAATTTGTGGCGATGGATTGGCATTAATAAATTTTACCTCATAGGCATGAGAACGTAATTGATTATTTTTTGTGGTGTTGGTATTTTGTGAGAGTAAACCAATTTTATGCTGACCAATATTTTGTTCGTTATTATTATTTGAATGATGCAATTGTAATAGAGCTAATAAATCGGTTCTGTTGTGTAATACCATTTTATAGCCACCATCGGGTTTTAAAAAAAATGCACCTGTTGTAAGTTCTCCTTTAAATGCAACTTGCTGGTTCCATTGTCCTTTGTTTTCTACAAATTGTAAATAGGCCTGAGCCGAAATAGTATTTAATCTGCATGTAAGTAATACAATCCATATTAGGAGTTTAGATATTTTCATTTGAAGTAAGTTGTAATAATATTCTGATATACAAAAGTTAAAAAAGCTACTAAGAAATTTTACTCCATGCAGTAGTGCCTTTTTGTAATTGCAAATACTTTTTTAACTGCAAATTTTTTGCCATAGATAGCTCTTTATCTTCGGTTAAAATTTTTTCTGCTTCATACTTAGCTAATTCCAATAACGGTTTATCATTTACAATATTAGCTATTCTAAAGTTTAAAGCTCCACTTTGTCTTGTTCCTTCAATATCTCCCGGTCCGCGTAGCATTAAATCTTTTTCTGCAATTTTAAATCCATCATTGGTGCTACACATAATATTGATACGTTCGCGAGCATCATTGCTTATTTTACTACTCGTTAATAAAATGCAAAAACTTTTTTCCGAACTTCTTCCAACTCTTCCGCGTAGTTGATGTAGTTGCGATAATCCAAATTTTTCGGCACTTTCTATAATCATTACCGTTGCATTAGGCACATTTACACCTACTTCAATTACAGTTGTGCTTACCATTATTTGTGTATTACCATTAACAAACCGTTGCATGTTTAGTTCTTTTTGGTTCGAGGGCATTCTTCCATGTACCATACTAATTTTATAAACCGGTTCAGGAAAAAAGCTTTTAACCTGTTCGTATCCTTGCATTAAATCTTCATAACTTAATTTTTCACTTTCTTCAATTAATGGATAAATGAAATATACTTGTCTGCCTTTTTCAATTTCTGTTTTTGCAAAATCCATTACTTTGGCTCTTGCAGTTTCGTAACGATGTACTGTTGTAATGGCTTGCCTGCCCGGAGGCAATTCATCCATCACGCTATAATCTAAATCGCCGTAAGCAGTCATTGCCAATGTTCTTGGAATAGGTGTTGCCGTCATCACTAAAATATGAGGAGGTATAGTTGCTTTTTGCCAAAGTTTTGCACGTTGTGCAACGCCAAACCGATGTTGTTCATCAACAATGGCTAAGCCCAAATTTTTAAATTGTACTACTTCTTCAATAACTGCATGCGTGCCCACCACAAAATGAATTGTATCGGCCATTAAACCTTGTAATATTTTTTTTCTTTCGGCCAATTTGGTACTTCCGGTTAATAGTGCAATTTCAATAGGCATATCTTTAAGCAGCTCGGTTAATCCGTTAAAATGCTGTTGTGCCAAAATTTCTGTTGGGGCCATTAAACAGCTTTGGTATCCATTATCTGCTGCCAATAGCATAGCCAATAAGGCTACAATTGTTTTGCCGCTTCCTACATCGCCTTGTAATAATCTATTCATCTGATGGCCACGTGCTGTATCTATTCTAATTTCTTTAATTACACGTTTTTGTGCATTGGTTAATTGAAAAGGCAAATGTTGGTTATAAAAATTATTAAAATAATCTCCTACTTTTTCAAATAGTACGCCTCTGCTCGATTGATGCCTTTGTAAACGAACTAAGTTCAATCGTATTTGTGAAATAAATAATTCTTCGAATTTTAATCGCTTTACCGCTGCATCGAATTCATTAAGTGATTGAGGAAAATGAATGGCTTTGTAGGCTGCATACCTTTTAATAAGTGCATGCTTTAGTGTCAATTCATCGGGTAAATTTTCTTCAATGTCTTTTGGTTGAATTTGCGATAATAAACTGAAGGTTAATTTAGCCATTTGCCGGCCATTTAACCCCTTTGCTTTTAGTTTTTCTGTAGTAGGATATATGGGTTCTAAAAATGTTTTTCCTTCTGCTTTTGCCGGTACAAATACTTCTATTTCAGGATGAACAATTTGCGGTTTTCCATTAAAAATACCGGTTCTTCCAAATACCAAATAATCACTCCCTTCGTGTAAACTTTTTTGAATCCAGTTAATACCTTGAAACCAAGTAAGTTCTAATATTCCGGTTTCATCTTTTAATTGAGCTATTAATCTTTTACTTCGTTTTTCGCCAATTACTTCATAAAATAATAATCTTCCGGCTACCTGAATAAATTCTGTTTGTGGTGTAATATCTTTTATAAAAGAAATTTTGGTTTTATCTACATGTCTATTCGGAAAATGGTTTAATAAATCGAAAAATATAAATATTCCTAATTCCTTTTTTAGCATATCTGCACGCAAAGGACCCACACCTTTAAGATATTCAATAGGTGAATGTAATATGGAAGATGAGTGGTTGATAATAATTAAATTAATGAATGATTGTGTATGATGAGATATTGCATACACGAATTTAACTGCTAATTTTATTTTTTGTTTGTACTATCTTGCAATACTATGAAATCTGGAAAAAAAGAAACTCCCGTAATTTTAATAACCAATGATGATAGTATTTCGGCTCCGGGAATTAAAGCATTGGCAGAAGCGGTAAAAGATTTAGGTCGTGTAGTAGTGGTAGCACCCGATAAACCCCAAAGTGGTATGGGACATGCCATTACTATTGGTCATCCACTCCGTTTGCATAAACAATATTTTTTAGATGAAATTGAAGCATATAGTTGTAGCGGTACTCCGGTTGATTGTGTAAAAATTGCAGTTGATAAAGTGTTGCATCGCAAACCCAATATTTGTTTAAGCGGCATTAATCATGGGGCTAATCATTCTATAAATGTTATTTATAGCGGTACCATGAGTGCGGCTATTGAGGCTTCTATTGAAAGTATTCCTTCGGCAGGTTTTTCTTTGTTGGATTATAGTGTAGAAGCAGATTTTTCTGCATCAAAAGTGTATGTTAGAAAAATTGTAGAAAAAATGCTACAACAAAAGCACGATAAGCATTTTACGTTAAATGTAAATATTCCGGCAGTAGATGTTAGTTTAAT
>JAKAJX010000199.1 GCA_021824855.1 Bacteroidota bacterium
AACCGGTGGAATGCTTTATTATAGCCTTAATCACAATGCTCCGAGAGTAAGCTTTGCCGAAGCTGCGGTAAAAGGACAAGCACCTGATAAGGGTTTATATTTTCCCAGATTTATTCCGCAATTGCCGAAAGGCTTTATTGATAATATACAAGCATATTCGAAGGAAGAAATAGGATTTACCGTAATGAAACCATATATTGGTGAAACTATTACCAATACTGCATTACAGGATATTATTACCGAAACAGTGAATTTCAATATTCCATTAGTACCCATTAACAAACATATTTCATCGTTAGAGTTATTTCATGGTCCCACGTTAGCTTTTAAAGATGTTGGTGCCCGATTTATGAGTAGGTGTTTAGGTTATTTTAATAAGAATAATGATAAGGAAGTTACTGTTTTAGTAGCTACCAGTGGAGATACCGGAGGTGCTGTAGCAAATGGATTTTTAGGTGTTGAAGGTATTAAAGTTGTAATTCTTTATCCATCAGAAAAAGTTAGTCGTGTTCAAGAATTACAATTAACCACACTCGGAAAAAATATTACAGCCTTAGAAGTTAAAGGCACATTTGATGATTGCCAAAATATGGTAAAACAAGCATTTGCAGATATAGAATTAAATAAGAGGCTTTTATTAACATCCGCAAATTCCATAAACGTAGCACGTTGGTTGCCACAACAATTATATTATTTCTATGCTTATCAACAGTGGCAAGAAAAAGAGCCTCCAGTTATTAGTGTACCCAGTGGAAATTTTGGAAATATTTGTGCCGGTATTTTAGCCAATGTTAGCGGATTACCCGTAAAACATTTTATAGCAGCATGTAATGCCAATAAAGTAGTTACTCAATATTTACAATCGGGAAATTACGAGCCTCAACCTGCTATACCAACTATTTCTAATGCTATGGATGTGGGCAATCCAAGTAATTTTATTCGCATTATAGAAATTTTTCATCAGCAATTTCATGAGCTGAAAAGTAAAGTAAGTAGTATTAGTGTAGATGATATTACAACTGCACAAGTAATAAAAAAAGTGTTTAGCACCGATAATTATTTATTAGATCCCCATGGTGCAGTTGCTTATTACGCATTGGAAAATTATTATAATGCAACCAATGCTAAAGGTTTTATTGTAGAAACTGCACATCCGGTAAAATTTGCTGAAACTGTGGAAAAAATTATAGAAGAAAAGGTAGAAATACCTACTGCCATCAACCAACTTCTAAGTGCAAAAAAACAAAGCATTGTTATTCCGCCGGAATTTAATGCACTAAAAGAGTGGTTAATTAACCAATAATGCTACAATAAGATTTACCTTTATTTCATAATCACTTTTTTATTTACAATGGAAGATTTATCTCAACAACATTGGGAAAATATTTATCAAACTAAAAACTCAAACGAAGTAAGTTGGACACAAGAAAAACCCAATATTTCTTTACAACTAATTCAACAATGTAATTTATTAAAAACTGCCAGTATTATTGATATTGGCGGAGGAGATAGTAATTTGGTTGATTACCTGTTACAAGAAGGTTTTGAAAATATTACCGTATTAGATATTTCGAAAAAAGCACTTGAAAAAGCTCAACAACGATTAGGTAAACTTGCCGAGAAAGTAAAATGGATTGTATCGGATATTACAAAATTCAATCCAACCGAAACCTATGATTTATGGCATGATAGGGCTGCTTTTCATTTCTTAACGCAACCCAACGATGTAGCAAATTATATAAAAATTGCTTCGAAAGCTATTAATAGAAATATGATTATTGGAACTTTTTCGACCAACGGGCCTACCAAATGCAGTGGACTTACCATTCAACAATACAACGAAACAGGATTAACAGAAATCTTTTCATCATCGTTTACCAAAAATAATTGCACACTTCATCAGCACACCACTCCTTTTAATACAACGCAAGAATTTATTTTTTGCAGTTTTATAAAAAATAAAAGTATTATTTAATATCGGTAAATTTTAAACAAACCGGTTTTTCTACTTGAATAATGGTTCCAGTAGGTTGTAAAAAACCGGTACTTTTTATAATCTGAAATACAACAATATTGTTACTGTCTCTATTAGCAACCAATAAAAATTTTCCGGTAGGATCAATAGCAAAATTTCTTGGATGAATACCTAATGTGCTTTGATGACCAATTTCTGTTAACAAACCGGTAGTGCCAATTCGAAATATAGTAATATCATTAGCTGTTGCTCTATTGGAGGTATATAAATATTTTCCATCGGGGGTTATATGAATATCGGCACTGCCTTTATCTTGCTTACTGCCCGTATTATCCGATTGTACAGTTTGCATTTCGGTTAGTTTGCCATCTTTATATTCAAAAGCAATCACTGTTCCAAATAACTCGTTTACCAAATAAGCATATTTTCCATTGGGATGAAAAGTAATATGCCTTGGTCCGCTTCCATCAGGAACTTCAGTTGTTACCACATCCTCTTCATTTAAAACTGTTTCATTGGTTGGAGCAATTAAGTATCTGTAAATTTTATCAGTTCCTAAATCGTTTACAAATAAAAATTTTCCATCGGGAGAAAAATAAGTACAGTGAACATGCGGTTTAGATTGGCGAATAAAATTAGTGCTATACCCTTGATGCTCTATGGTTTGAGTAGTAGGTTGTATGCTGCCATCGGCATTTGTTTTAAATGTACTTAAACTACCGCTACTATAATTAGCTACTGCAATATATTTGCCGGTTGCATCTACATCAACATAACAAGGATCATCGCCATTAGTAGCTACTTTATTAATAAAATGAAGTGTTCCTTTAACTTTATCGAACGAGAAAGCACTTAATTCTCCCGGTTTCTCTTTATGATTTTCATTTACTGCATATACATATTTTTCATCTTTTGTAATAGCTAAATAAGATGGGTTTTCTGTTCCCGAAATGCTATTGACCAATTTTAAAGAAGCATCGGCAGTATTAAATTTGTACACCTGTATATTGGTAGTATAAGTACCCGCCAACAAATAAAACGATTTATTTTGGGCAAAACTTATTGTTGTAATAAATAGTAAAACAATGCCAACTAATTTTTTCATATTGCTTAAATTGAATTACCAAGTTAAATAAATTATGATTGAAAAATATTTATTGAAAGATATTAAGCGAATAATTAACGCTATGGTTTATTGTTCCAACCCCAGCGTAAAAATTCGGGGAAAGAATTTGCCCAAGTAGTTATGTCATGTTTTCCATCTTCCAATTCAACATATTTAATATGTTGCTCGGTGTAACCTTTTATTTTTAATTGCACTATTAAATCAAGTGTATCATCAATACTATCAATAATACCATTCTTATTTCTGTCGGCTATTTCATCTAATTTTCCACATTCAAAAAAGAATTTTAACCAAGGATAATAATTGCCTTTCAATATTTGCAAATGCATTAATCTGTCTATCTCATCTTCATATCCATTATCATAATCTTTTCTTCTCCACCATAAACTGCCACTAAAAATACCCACTTTTGAAAATTCGTTTGGATGATTCCATACAATATCCAACGCAC
>JAKAJX010000160.1 GCA_021824855.1 Bacteroidota bacterium
ACCATTAAAAATTTATACCTTCAAGACAATCATTCTGCTTCTTTTACCAAACCAAGTTCTATAAATGCCGAAGTAAAATATATTAGCGATCCCGAAAACCCTGTACCGTATAGAACACAACCAATTGAAGCTACTTATGGCATTGGAAGTCGTTGGCGTACATGGCAAGTAGAAGATCAACGTTTTGTAAGTTCGAGACCAGATGTGGTAAGTTTTACCACCAACAGTTTAGACAGTGAATTAACCGTTACCGGCGATATAAAAGCCCACGTTTTTGTAGCTACTACCGGTACCGATGCCGATTTTATTGTAAAATTAATTGACGTTTATCCCGACTATGATAAAAAGAGTTATACAATGAGTGGCTATCAATTACCCATAGCTATGGAAGTTTTTAGAGGAAGATTTAGAAACAGCTTCGAAAAACCAGAACCTTTCACTCCTAATAAACCGGAAGAAATTGTTATTGATTTGCATCAAATAAATCATGTATTTAAAAAA
The DNA here is from genome assembly GCA_021824855.1 of Bacteroidota bacterium. Taxonomy (GTDB): domain Bacteria; phylum Bacteroidota; class Bacteroidia; order Chitinophagales; family Chitinophagaceae; genus JAKAJX01. Next base: position 502 of record JAKAJX010000160.1, read on the forward strand.
GATCATCACTTAATGATTCAAATTCAAAGCTCTTGGTTTCCCTTAATTGATAGAAATCCTCAAAAATTTATACCTAATATTTTTGAAGCAAAAGAATCGGACTTTATAAAAGCAGAACAAACTATTTATTGCTCTAATAAATACCCTACTTATATTGAATTGCCTGTTATAAGTCAAAAATAGCCTTATTGTTTGCTTAAAATAACTATAAACATGCTTAAAAAACTAAAATTGATTTATTTTTAAATTTCGAAACCATTTAAAGCATGAAACAGTTATTTATTATAGGTGTATTGTTTATGGCTTTTGCAATTGTTGCCTGTCATCATCATAAAGAAATTCAAACAGCTATAAAAAAAGCAGAATCTCCTAAAGAGGTGATAGATACCAATACTTATGTTCCATTTACCAGAGATTTATTTAATAGGCTACGTGCGTACAATATTGATATAAAAAAAGTACAATTTTTTGTAGATCAGAAAGTAGTATTAACAAGATTTATAGATGTAAATAAAGCCGAAATAAATTCGGGTGTTGTGAAGTTTGTAAATGGAAGATATATTAATGAAATTGTAATACCGGCTAATACCCCTTGCGTTTGCGATTCGATTGATGCAGATGGTTTACGTGTTAGTTTTGAAAGAGGTAATATGAATGAGTTTAAGTTTATTAACAATAAATATTCTCCCGACTTTTATATTTTTTCCGGCACCAATTGGAAAGATGGAAGTTGCGATGTGTTGTATGACAAAATTATTTATAGAGCATCGTGCGGCACATGCAACAGTGCAGCTGATATAAAATTATTGGTTAGGCAAAGCGATATGGATAATACGCAAAAAAATACAAAAATATTAGGTGGAAGAAAAGTTGAGAATTAAGCACTAACTACTCTTCCCCAACATTGTGTTTCATTTCATTAATTTGAGATCTATTTCCTAAAACAATTACTTTCATTCCTTCCGAAATATGTGTTTCACTGGGCGGGTTTATGATAAATTTTCCTTCCTTATCTTTTATTCCAATACAATTAACTCCTGTTTTTTTCCATGCCATAATTACTTTTAAAGAAGTATCTCTTATTTCGGGTGGCAGTTTTTCATACGCTACAGTTTCAATATTAATACTTTCACCTTCTTCCCCACTTATATAATCTATAAATTCAACCACATCGGGTTTTGTTACCAGCGTAGCCATGTGTGTGCCTCCAATTTTATCGGGCATTATTACATTGTTGGCACCTGCTTTTTTTAGTTTTTGAACAGAGCTTGCCTGTGAAGCCCTGCTAATAATTTGAATGGAAGGATTTAAAGAGCGAGCCGATAATACAATAAAAACATTATCTGCATCGGTAGGTAAGGCACAAATTAAACCCTTTGCTTTTTTAATACCGGCTTTTACTAAAACATCATCGTTGGTTGCATCGGCTTTTACATACACCAAATCGGGATTATTTTGAAGATATTCATCAATATTATGTTCGCGATAATCAATTGCTACAAAAGGTACTTTATGTGCTTTTAATGTATTGGCAGCCTGCTGACCATTTCGGCCAAAACCGCAAACAATCACATGGTTATTCATTTGTTGTAAAATTTGCATAAGCTTTCGGTTTTTAAAATAAAAAGCCATTTCGCCACTGGCAATATATCTTGTTAATCTTGCTAAAGCATAAGTAAACGTTGCAAAAGAAGTAATAATGAAAATAATATTAAATACTCTACCTGCATCGGATAAAGGTTTAACCTCCATATAACCAATGGTTGTAATAGTAATAACAGTCATATACAACGCATTTAAAAAGCTAAGCTTTTCAATAAGCATAAAACCGGCAACACCTATTATATTAATAAGCAGAATAACTATAAACCAATAAACTAATGGAGATAACTTCTTCAAAAAATAAATTTTTATTGAAAATAAAAAAATATGTTCAGCTTATATCTGTTAAATATCAGTTTCTCGTTTTTATGAGGATTTTCACTCAATTTTTATAAGCCGCATTAAAATAATGCTTTAAATACTATTTTCGTTATGTATTACACCCAACGCACATGACTATCTTTTTTAGCCCTTTTAAAAAAAATATTGATTCGCTTATTGCCGCCATTGCAGGTTTTATTTTAGTTTTAATTTTAACGAGCCATAGTGGAATAGGTATTTCGCCTGATTCTATCATGTACACAAGTGTTGCAAGAAATTTTCATGCAGGAAAAGGATGGTTTGATTTTACACAAAAACCCTTGGTTGATTTTCCCATATTTTATCCAACATTTTTATCGGTTTTTATTTATATTTTCCATACCGATGTATTGCAATTTGCTCCTATTTTAAATGCAACTCTTTTTGCATTGGTTATTTTTTTTAGTGGCTATATTATTGAACAATTTATTCGTACATCTAAATGGTATAAATGGGCTTTGTTAAGCATCATTGCTTTTAGTCCTTCCTTGTTAGAAATTTATACCATGCTATGGTCCGAAACCTTATTTATACTTCTTACTTTATTATTCTTTATTACCATTAAAAAATATTATACAACACAACATTATTTAACCATTATTATACTCGGACTTATTGCTGCAACTGCAACTATTACCAGATATGCCGGAATTACTTTACTGGCAACAGGCATATTAGTATTGCTTACTAATTTTTCGTTGCATTGGTATAAAAGAGGCATGCACATAGTATTATTTGTAGCTATTAGCTTTTTTATACCGTATGCCAATATTGTTAGAAACGTTTTTTTAACAGGCAACTTAGCAGGTAATAGACTAAAAGGCAATATGGGCATTGATATGAATATCAGTTACTTTGGCTCAGTAATTTTTAATTGGTTTTCCGGATCAACTACTCAATATATTTTAACTATAATTGTAGGCTTAATTATTTTATTCGGACCGATAATAGTGTATTTACAACAAATAGAAAGTAAAAAATATGCCTTATCGTACGAAAAAATATTAACTGCCTTTTTTTTAGTATATAGCAATTTTATAGTTATATCTTCTACGTTATCGAGAT